>NZ_JBSSBO010000019.1:0-52126 GCF_054058915.1 Thermostichus sp. MS-CIW-41 | reverse complement strand
TACCGCCATTCTGTTTGGACTCCGTCCCGCTAACGCGAATGGAAACAAACAGAATGCTATCGCTGCATAGTTGAACAGTGATGTTCAGCAGTGTTTAGCGTAAATGTATCAGCACGGCATTCACACCTTGGTGTACAGCCCCCTCTGCCGAGGTCTGCTGAGCGGACGGATGACGCCACAAACCACCTTCCCTTCAGGGGATATGCGCGCCGGGATCGATCCCAAGTTTGTTGAACCGCGCTACTCCCAGTACCTAAAAGCGGCAGAGGCATTGAGCCGGTTTGCTCAGGATCGCTATGGCAAGACCTTGGCCCAGTTGGCGGTGCGCTGGCTGCTGGATCAACCGGGGGTGAGTGTGGCGCTGTGGGGGGCACGCAAGCCCTATCATCTGGAGGCAATATCCGGCCTTTGGGGCTGGTCGTTGGATGCGGAAGCGATGCAGACCATCGAGGATATTTTGCAAAGGTATGTTCCCGAGTCCATTCCCCCCAGCTTTATGTCCCCGCCTGCCCGCGCTGCCTAGTTGTTGCTTTCTGTTCCCTTGCCGTTTGCGTTAGCGGTGGGGAGCACTTTGTCGCCGGGATCCCAGTCCTACGATTGAGTTTGGCAAAAAATGAGATTTAGAGCTCTGTCCTACCGCAGCCAGTAGGGCCAGGAGTCTGTCAACCACGGGAGGACAAAGATGGCCATTACAGATGCAATTGCGTCAGCGGTGCGGAGCACTCTGACCCATAAGGCCCATAAGGCAGACAGGCCAAGGGATCCGGCTGACCAGAATGGGCCCACAGCGCCTTCTCAGGCGGGATCCCTGATTCTCCACGTGGGGGGCATGAGTTGTGCCGGCTGCGTTCGCACCGTTGAGCAGGCCCTGCTGAGACAGCCGGGGGTGGTTAAGGCCAGCGTTAACCTGGTTACCGAGTCGGCCCTTGTGGAATTTACCCCTGGGATCCGGCCCGACCCGCAGCACCTGGCCCAGATTTTGACAGAGGCAGGGTTTCCCAGCCGCTACAGTTCAGAGGGTGAGGCCCTCTCCGGCGGGAGTTCCGTTCGCGTCAGCGGTGCGGAGCACTCTCAAGATCCCTCTTCCCCTCCCGGTGGGTGGGAAGAAGCCTTGGATGTGCCTGCGGATCCCCTCTCTCGGCAGCGACAGCAGACCCGACACCACATTCGCCAAGCGCTCACTGCTGCTTTTCTGCTGCTGATCTCTGCCGCCGGACACTTGAATCTCTTCGCCCGCCTGGGCTTGCCCCTCCTGAACGATGTCTGGCTGCACTGGGGCTTGGCGACCTTGACTTTTGTCGGCCCGGCTCGCGGCATTGTCCTGGATGGTTGGAGAGGGGCACGGCGGCTGGCCCCCAACATGAACACCCTGGTTACCCTGGGATCCGGATCGGCCTACCTGGCCAGTCTGGCGGGGTTGTTGGCCCCTCAGGTGGGCTGGGAGTGCTTTTTCGACGAGCCCGTCATGATGCTCAGCTTCATCCTGTTGGGACAGGCCTTGGAACAGCACAGCCGCCTGCGGGCGGCCAGCAGCCTACAATCGCTGGTGAGCTTGTGTCCCAGTTTGGCTCGGCGGGTTCAGCCTGCAGAGAAGGCGGGATCTCTGGCTTCCAGCCCAGAGGGGAACCTGGATCTGGAATCCCAAACCGGAGAATGGTGCCCTGTCGAACAGGTGCGAGTGGGGGATTGGCTCCAAGTGCGGGCCGGCGAACAGATCCCGGTGGATGGAGAAGTCATTGCCGGCCAGGCCACGGTCAACGAGGGGATGCTGACAGGGGAACCCTTGCCGGTGCTGAAACAAGCGGGGGATCCCGTGGTGGCGGGAACGCTGAACCAATCGGGGTTGCTGCTGTGCCGGGCGACGCGCACCGGGAAAGACACCACCTTGGCCCAGATCATCCGCCTGGTGGAAGAGGCCCAAGCTCGCAAGGCCCCCATCCAAGGGATAGCCGACCAGGTGGCGGGCTACTTCACCTATGGGGTGGTGACGCTGGCCATTCTCACCTTTGGGTTCTGGTACTGGATTGGGATCCCGCTTTGGGGGAGCGGCGGTGCGGAGCACTTCGTCCTGGCGGGGTTCAGCCTGCACGCCCATCTGCATCTGGGTGACCATCCCCCTCACCCCACACCTCTGCTCAGCAGCCTCAAGATGGCCATTGCCGTTTTGGTGGTGGCCTGCCCCTGTGCTTTGGGGTTGGCTACGCCGATGGCCATCCTGGTGGGTACTGGCTTGGGAGCCGAGCGGGGTTTGCTCATCCGAGGGGGAGATGTTCTGGAGAAAGCCCATCGCTTGCAAACGGTGGTCTTCGACAAAACCGGCACCCTCACCCAAGGGGATCCCCACCTGACGGACTGTCTCAGCCTTGACCCCTCCCTGGATCCCAATCGCCTACTCCAACTGGCGGCCACAGTGGAAAGCGGCACTCGCCACCCTCTGGCGCAAGCCATTTTGCAAGCCGCCCGCACCCAGGGTTTGCCGTTGCTCTCCGCCGGCGAGTTTCAAACCCAACCGGGGATAGGAGTCGCCGCCCAAGTGGAAGGGCAGGAAGTGGTGTTGGGATCCCTGGATGGTCTGGCTGCTTTGGGGATCCCAATTTCCCCAGAGGCGCAGGCCCAGGCCGAGGCGCTACTGGCAGCCGGCAAAACGGTGGTGGGCGTGGCTCTAGGGGGATCCCTGGTGGGGCTGCTGGCAGCCCAGGATCCCTTGCGGTCCGATGCGCAGGCAACGCTGCAACAGCTCCGGAAAATGGGCCTGCAGGTGGTTTTGCTAACCGGCGATCGGGCGGAGGTGGCCCACCAGGTGGCTGAGGCTCTGCAAGTGCCCGGGATCCGCGTTATCGCCGAGGTTCACCCGGCAGACAAAGCTCAAGTCATCCGCGACCTGCAGACCCAAGGCCAGAGAGTTGCCATGGTGGGAGATGGCATTAACGACGCTCCGGCTTTGGCCCAAGCCGATGTGGGCATCGCCCTGCACTCAGCCACTGATGCGGCCTTAGAAACCGCCGATATCATCCTCATGCGCAACCGCCTCTGGGATGTGGTGGAAGCTATCCGCCTCAGCCGCGCCACCTTCCGCAAGATCCAGCAGAACCTCCTCTGGGCTGTCGGCTACAACCTGGTAGGGATCCCGGTGGCAGCAGGCGTGCTCCTACCCCCCTTTGGCATTGGGCTTAGCCCGGCAATCGCTGGGGGTCTCATGGCCTTGAGTTCCCTCAGTGTAATCCTCAATTCACTCCTCTTGAGGCGAACTTTTGTACCCCGTAGATCTTCGAGTAGCCGCAGCTAAAAAAGTGTTAAAAATTACGAATGACTAAGTATCGATCGTTAAGTCTTCCGAGGTTTTACCGAGCTTCTGACACAATTTCCGCTGCGTCCAAGCCAAAAATTCGGCAACTTCGATTACATTTGATTAAAAAGATTAATCCGCTTTAACTTTTGAGGATTTGGTTGTAAGATTAGGCCGAAACCAAGCTGTAAGCGCATCTTCTGGTTTCTTGCTTAGCAAAGCAAAAACCGTGAAAATACTGGGAAAGCGCATCTTGCAGCGGTGAAGGGAGCAAAAGTATGGCGATGCTTGGAGATCTTCAGGAATTTTCCTTATGCGACCTGTTGCATTTAATGGAAAAGGGTAAGAAAGCAGGGCAATTATCCATCTGGGCACCCAATGGCATTCAGCGGATTTGGTTTTACCAAGGTCGGGTGGTCGCCGCCCTCACCCCTGAAGAAAAGCATCGTTTGGAAAGCCTGCTGACGCGCTTTGGCTTGGTGGACGAGCAGGTGGTCAGCCAGTTGGTCGCTAGGGGCTTGGAGGAGCCTCTGGGGCGTTGCCTGCAGCGGCAAGGGTTGATCTCGCCCGTAGATTTGGCCAAGCTCTTTCGCCATCAACTGCAAACCGGCCTCTACAGCCTCTTTGCCCTCGAATCCGGACAGTTCAGCTTCCTGCCCAATGTGCCCATGCCCTATCGAGAAATGACCGGCCTGAGCAAGGGCGCCACCGCTGCCGTCCTGGAAGCCCTGCAGCAGCTCAAGCTGGAGCAGCGCCCCGAAAAAGACCTGCCCGAACCCGATAGTTGCTTTTGGCGTACCAGCACCGAACTGCCTCTGTTCAAGCTTTCTGCCCTGGAATGGGGGATCCTGGAGCAGGTGTCGCCTTCTCGCAAGCTGACGGCTTTGGCTCAAGCCCTGGGGTCCGACCTGCTGGAGGTGCGCTATGCCTGCGCCCGTCTGGCGAAGCTGGGGTTGATCAGTCCCTGTGAGGGGCCAACGGTTCTGGCTCGGTCTGGTCACTGGGAGCTGTCCAAGTCGATTGCTGAGGAGGTGAATCCCGAGCCGGTGAGGGAGAGGCTGGGGGCAAGGGTGCCTGGTCTCCAGGATGAGGGCGGCCCCGTCAAGCCTTCTCTGGTCAGTCGATTAGCCACCCTCCTCAAGGGCATGCGCGAAAAGTGAGGCAAACCGACAGAGGGAGAACAATCCTCTGGCTTTGTAAAGAACTTGGAAGGGTCTATAACTTTTCTCTAACTTCCGCTCACAGAGAAAGCAAAAATAGGAGTTCTATCTTACGAAGCGACATGATCCAACACAAAGCTGAAACAAAGGAAACTAGAACTCTTCTGTGAAGGGCTTCCGAGTGCTGCCTAATTGTATTCCTTGATAGATTTTCCCGGATAGTAAGTGTAACTGCTGGCGCGCAGAGTACCTAGCTACAAAGAACACAGCCGTTGATACACGGTTGTTGTCCGAGAGTCCATGTACAAGAATAGGGATGTCCAAAAAATCACTGAAGCATTGATTTTTCACCCATTCCATCGAAGCGAGGTTCATAGAGAGTTCTTATGGCCATAGTTGGAGACCTCCAAGAATTTTCCTTGCCCGATCTGCTGCAACTGATCGAAAGAGGCAGCAAAACAGGGCAGCTCTGTATTTGGGCGCCCGGCGGCATCTACAGGATCTGGTTTTATCAGGGTCGGGTCATCGCTGCCTTGCCACCTCAAAAAGAGCACCGCCTGGAGAGCCTGCTAGCCGACTCTGGTTTGGTGAGCGAGCGGGTGGTCGAAAAGCTGGCTTCCTTTTGCGGCTCGGAAGAGCCTCTGGGGCGTTGCCTGCAGCGGCAAGGGTTGATCTCGCCCGTAGATTTGGCCAAGCTCTTTCGCCATCAACTGCAAACCGGCCTCTACAGCCTCTTTGCCCTCGAATCCGGACAGTTCAGCTTCCTGCCCAATGTGCCCATGCCCTACCGAGAAATGACCGGCCTGAGCAAGGGCGCCACCGCTGCCGTCCTGGAAGCCCTGCAGCAGCTCAAGCTGGAGCAGCGCCCCGAAAAAGACCTGCCCGAGCCCGATAGTTGCTTTTGGCGTACCAGCACCGAACTGCCTCTGTTCAAACTTTCTGCGCTGGAGTGGGGGATCCTGGAGCAGGTGTCGCCTTCCCGCAAGCTGACGGCTTTGGCTCAAGCCCTGGGGTCCGACCTGCTGGAGGTGCGCTATGCCTGCGCCCGTCTGGCGAAGCTGGGGTTGATCAGTCCCTGTGAGGGGCCAACGGTTCTGGCTCGGTCTGGTCACTGGGAGCTGTCCAAGTCGATTGCTGAGGAGGTGAATCCCGAGCCGGTGAGGGAGAGGCTGGGGGCAAGGGTGCCCGGTTTTCAGGATGAGGGCGGCCCCGTCAAGCCTTCTCTGGTCAGTCGATTAGCCACCCTCCTCAAGGGCATGCGCGAAAAATAAAAGCATAGGGATATTTGCAGTCATGTTTTCGGTTTTCGGGTAGAAACATTAGAAATAGGGAATCAGCAGGGAGATGTAGGATGGCTAATCTGTCCTCTTTGCAGGCGATCCTCCAGAGCTATGTTGCCAACACACCGGAAGTCCAGGGAGCAGCAGTGGTCACCCCTGACGGGTTACCTTTGGCTTCCACATTGCCTGTGGGTATGGATGAAGAGAGAACCTCTGCTATGTCGGCTGCCATGCTTTCTTTGGGCGAACGGATTGGGAGAGAGCTAGGGCGCGGAGCCATAGAGAGAGTTTTTGTACAGGGGGAAAAAGGATACGGGGTTTTAACCAGTTGTGGCCCCGATGCCGTCTTGCTGACAATTGCCAGTCATGAAGTCAAGCAGGGCTTGCTTTTTTTGGAAATTAAGCGAGTCGCGGCAAGCATTGCAGAGGCAATGAAGTAAGAAAATCAAATGTGGAGGCTAAGTTTTTGATTCTGTCCTGACGTTGAGGGAAGTATGGCCATTAAACCTTCTGAGCTGCTCCAAGTCCTGATCTCGCGCACCCAATTTACAGATGAAGACAGGAAGATTTTGCAGCAAAGTGCCGACTGGGGCAGCAGCATTGCTGTAGAAATGGCGGATACCTTTTACAGCTACCTGGATCGCGATGCCGAGATGGCGGCAGTGATAGCCAAACACAACCGGCAGCGGCTGGGTCAAACCTTTGCCGAATGGTTCAAGGAAATGTTTACGGGCATGGATAACTGGGGGCCACAATACGCTGAGCGGCGTTGGAAGATCGGCATAGTCCACGTGCGCGTTGGCATTGGCCCTCAACACGTGGTTCCGGCCATGGCTACGGTTGTGCAGGAGGTGAGTCGGCGGCTGGTCAAAGAAGGCAAGCCCGAGCAACTGCGCATGAGCCTAAGCAAAGTTTGCATGATCGATCTCTCCTTTATTGAGCAGGCCTATCTTGAGGTGGCCTATAATGCTGTGCAACAGGAAACAGGCATGAGCGAGGCCTTGTTTAAGCGCTTGATCAGGATTGAGTAGGCCCGTCTGCGCTGGGGGTTTACGGCTGAGGCTAACCATGAGCAATATTCTCCGCATTGTTGTAACAGGGCCGGTGGGAGCTGGAAAGTCTACCTTTATTCGCACGATTAGCGAGATTGAGGTGGTGGACACCGATTGCAAAGCAACCGACGAGGTGGCAGAGCTGAAGAAAACCACGACGGTAAGCATGGACTTCGGCCGCTTGAGAATTGGAGAGGAGGAAGAAGAGATGTGGCTGCATCTCTACGGCACTCCCGGCCAGTCTCGCTTTAACTTTATGTGGGATATTTTAATTAAGCGCGCCCACGGCTATGTTCTTCTGGTGCCTGCGCACTTGCCGGGCCAATTTCGCAACGCCCAAGCCATTCAATCTTTTATGAAGGCCAGGACGAGCGCCCCCTACGTGATTGGGATCACCCACGTCGATCAACCCAATGCCTGGGATCCAGAAGACATTTTGTTAATTTTGGGGAATCAGGACGATTCAGTTCCGCACACCACTTTGAATGCCCAGGAGCCGGCTTCTGTTGCCAACACGTTTGCTATGTCGGCTGCCATGCTTTCTTTGGGCGAACGGATTGGGAGAGAGCTAGGGCGCGGAGTCATAGAGAGAGTTTTTGTACAGGGAGAAAAAGGATACGGGGTTTTAACCAGTTGTGGCCCTGATGCCGTCTTGCTGACGATCGCCAGCCATGAAGTCAAGCAAGGCTTGCTTTTTTTGGAAATTAAGCGAGTCGCAGCAAGCATTGCAGAGGCAATGAAGTAAGAAAACCGGACGCGGAATCTAATTTTGTTTTTGATTTTGTCCTGATGTTGAGGAAACTATGGCCATTAAACCTTCGGAGCTGCTCCAAGTTCTGATCTCTCGCACCCAATTTACAGATGAAGACAGGAAGATTTTGCAGCAAAGTGCCGACTGGGGCAGCAGCATTGCTGCAGAAATGTCGGATACGTTTTACAACTACCTCGATCGCGATGCCGAGATGGCGGCAGTGATAGCCAAACACAACCGGCAGCGGCTGGGTCAAACCTTTGCCGAATGGTTCAAGGAAATGTTTACGGGCATGGATAACTGGGGGCCACAATACGCTGAGCGGCGTCGGAAGATCGGCATAGTCCACGTGCGCGTTGGCATTGGCCCTCAACACGTGGTTCCGGCCATGGCTACGGTTGTGCAGGAGGTGAGTCGGCGGCTGGTCAAAGAAGGCAAGCCCGAGCAACTGCGCATGAGCCTAAGCAAAGTTTGCATGATCGATCTCTGCTTTATTGAGCAGGCCTATTTTGAGGTGACCTATAATGCTGTGCAACAGGAAACAGGCATGAGCGAGGCCTTGTTTAAGCGCTTGATCAGGATTGAGTAGGCCCGTCTGCGCTGGGGGTTTACGGCTGAGGCTAACCATGAGCAATATTCTCCGCATTGTTGTAACAGGGCCGGTGGGAGCTGGAAAGTCTACCTTTGTTCGCACGATTAGCGAGATTGAGGTAGTAGACACCGATTGCAAAGCAACCGACGAGGTGGCAGAGCTGAAGAAAACCACAACGGTCAGCATGGATTTTGGCCGCTTGAGAATTGGAGAGGAGGAAGAAGAGATGTGGCTGCATCTCTACGGTACTCCCGGCCAGTCTCGCTTTAACTTTATGTGGGATATTTTGATTAAGCGCGCCCACGGCTATGTTCTTCTGGTGCCTGCGCACCTGCCGGGCCAGTTTCGCAATGCCCAAGCCATTCAATCTTTTATGAAGGCCAGGACGAGCGCCCCCTGCGTGATTGGGATCACCCACGTCGATCAACCCAATGCCTGGGATCCAGAAGACATTTTGCTAATTTTGGGGAATCAGGACGGTTCAGTTCCGCACACCACTTTGAATGCCCAGGAGCCGGCTTCTGTTGCCAACACGTTGCTTCTGTTGGTTGAGCAAATGATGCCCCAGGTGGTTGTTTGAACAGATTTTCAGGTATCCAGCAGGCTACAGCTTTTAGCAACATCGACCCCAGCCAACACAGGCGTATCTTTTGTGGGACAGGGATCCCTCCCGCAAAGCCGGAAAAGGGGAGACTGGATTCTGTGGAGATTCGCCGGATAATAAAATGTCCTGAGTGCTCTTTCTGGCCAGCCATTGAACCAAGGGGATCCCTGCTGTGTTGCTTCTTGACTGCTCTCCCCTGACCCTTTCCCCAGAAGAAGCGCGGGAGAAACTGTTGTATCTCCTCGCCCAACTGGCCTATCGAGAAGGCTCCTTTACCCTCACTTCTGGACAGAAGAGCCCCTACTACATCAACTGCAAACCGGTTACCCTTCACCCCCAAGGAGCTTATTGGGTGGGATCCCTGCTACACCGGCTGTTGCCGCCCGAAACCGAAGCAGTGGCTGGGATGACGCTGGGGGCAGATCCCCTGGTGACGGCGGTGAGTTTGGCCTCCCTGAGGGCTGAGCCTGCCAACCTAGCCGCCCTAATCGTGCGCAAAGAGCCCAAGGGGCACGGCACGCAAGCCTGGATCGAGGGGCCGGAGTTGCCGGCAGGCAGTCGGGTGTGGATCCTGGAAGATGTGGTGACCACCGGCAGTTCTGCTTTGAAGGCTGTCGAACGGGTGCGGGCAGCCGGCTACTGGGCGGAAGGGATCCTGGCTTTGGTGGATCGGCTGGAAGGGGCAGAAGACCGCTACCGAGAAGCAGGGATCGCCTTTCGTCGCCTATTCACCCTTCCAGAAGTGCAGGCTTGCCATCGGGCCTTGACCTCAGGAAAATCAAAGGACTAGCCTGCCCCCTTGGTGAGCATCAAAGCTTTGGAGAGCGGACATGCTGCCCCCTGCCTACTCAGCTCTGCCCAGCCGAAATCTGCCGAGCTTACCGGATCAGGCGCGGGTGGCTGTGTACGTGGTGATGAACATCGAGCACTTCACCTTTGGCAAGCTGGGCACGGCCATTCAACCTCATCTCACCAGCTCCCCTGAGATCGCCAACTATGGCTGGCGGGACTACGGCAATCGGGTGGGCATTTGGCGCTTGTTTGAGCTGTTTGCCGAGCTGGGGATCCCGGTGACGGCGGCCTTGAATGCGGAAATGGTGGATCTTTACCCCCCCATCATCGAAGGGATCCGCCAATACGGCTGGTCGGTGTTGGCCCACGGCTGGAACAACTCTACCGGCCACAGCGGCCTGGCCCGCGAAGCCGAACAAGAGCTCATCGAGCGCAGCTTGTCCCTTTTGGAGAAGGTTTCCGGATCCCGACCCTGGGGCTGGCTGACGCCGGGATTTTCCGTTAGCGAGAACACCTTTGACCTGCTCAAGGCTGCCGGGATCCGCTACACCACCGACTGGGTAAACGACGACCAACCCTACTGGTTCCCAACTGCCGCCGGCCCCCTCTTGGGGATCCCCTACACCCTGGAGGCCAACGACATCAGCCTCTGTCTCAGCGCCCGCCTGTCGGCAGAAGCCTTTGCCCAGGCCCTCATCGACCAGTTTGATCAACTCTGGCAGGATGGGGAGCGCTCCCCTCGCATCATGGCCATCGGCCTGCACCCCTTTATTGTCGGGCAGCCTCTGCGGATGGGATCCCTGAAAAAAGCCTTGCAGCACATCCAATCTCGCCCTCAGACTTGGCTCACCACCGGTGATGGCCTCTATGACTGGTATGCCCAAGCCTGCCCTGCGCCTGAGATGGCCTGACAGGATCCCAGTTCCGGATCCCTGGCCAGGGCGGAAAAGGGGGTCTTTTGGCTTTGTGCCGATTTTGTCTTGTCTGGAGCTGTTCATCGTGGCTCTGGAAGTGACAGCATAGGCGGTGAAACCACCTAGGGCAAAAGGGCTTGGCCATGCGCATGGGCAGACTCAGTGGGATCCTCCTGCACCCCACCTCGCTACCGGGGCCATTTGGCATCGGCGACCTGGGGCCGGCTGCTTACCGGTTTGTGGATTTTCTGGTGGAGAGCGGCCAGCGCCTCTGGCAGGTTCTTCCTCTTGGGCCGACCGGCTGGGGCAACTCCCCCTACATGAGCTTTTCCTCCATTGCCGGCAACCCGCTGCTGATTAGCCCGGAGCTACTGGTCGAAGCTGGCTGGCTGGAGGCCAACGCCTGGGAGGAGCTGCCCCAGTGGCCGGCCATCCAGGCGGGGGATGCTGAGCGGGTGGACTACGGGATTGTCATCCCCTTCAAGCTGGGTCTTTTGCAGCGGGCCTGGGCCACCTTCAAGGAAAAGGCTAGCGCTGCTGACTGGGAAGCCTTTCACGCCTACTGTGCCGAGGAGGCGGATTGGCTACCGGACTACGCTCTCTTCATGGCTCTCAAAGAGGTGTATGGCGAGCAAGAGTGGACTCAGTGGCCTCCAGCCCTAGCCCAGCGGGATCCCCTTGCTCTCCAGGAGGCCCGCGACCGCTACGCCGACGCAGTCACCCGCCAGATGTTTTGGCAGTATCTGTTTGCCCAGCAGTGGAGATCCCTAAGGGAGTATGCCCACCAGCATCAAGTGCGGCTCATTGGGGATGTGCCCATCTACGTTGCCCCCAACAGTGCCGACGTGTGGGCCAACCGGGAGCTGTTTCACCTGGATGAGCAGGGACGGCCTTTACAAGTAGCCGGTGTGCCGCCGGACTATTTCAGCCCCACCGGGCAGCGCTGGGGCAACCCCCTCTACAACTGGGAAGTGCTCAAGGCCCGTGGCTACGACTGGTGGATCAAACGCATGCAGGCCATTCTCAAGCAAGTGGATTGTGTGCGCATCGACCACTTTCGCGGCTTCGAGAGCTACTGGGCCATTCCAGGCGATGCAGAAACGGCTGTGGAAGGGGAGTGGCAAAAAGGGCCGGGGGCAGATTTCTTTCAGACCCTGGCCGACAAGTTGGGGGAAATCCCGGTGATTGCCGAAGATCTGGGAGACATCACGCCCGAGGTGTTGCAACTGCGGGATCAATTTGGCTTGCCCGGCATGAAGGTGTTGCTCTTTGCCTTCGGCTCTGGGCCCGATAACCCCTATTTGCCCCATGCCTACGAGCGCAACTTTGTCGTTTACACCGGCACCCACGACAACAATACGGTGGTGGGCTGGTTTCATGACCCGGAGCGCTCGGAGTGGGAAAAACAAAACCTGCTGCGCTATTTGGGCTGCCAGGGATCCGAGGGCATCCATTGGGATCTCATTCGCCTAGCCCTTGCTTCCGTAGCCGATCTGGCCATCATTCCCCTGCAAGATGTGATGGGCTTGGGGGCAGAGGCGCGCATGAACTTCCCCGGCACCACCGAGAACAACTGGGCCTGGCGCTACCGCGAAGAGATGCTGCGGCAGGACATGATCCAGCGGCTGGCCGAGATGAGCGTCACCTACGGGCGCATCTCTCCTCAAGAGTTGGAACAACGGCGAGCAGCCCTAGCCCAAGAACGGGCGGCAGGATCTTCTCAAGCTGCCCCCGGCCTCGTCTAATGCTGGATCCCGCCCATCAGCAGCCCTAGCTGCTCTTCGGTGGCCTCTTCAGGCGTGAGTTCTCCCACCAGGTGGCCCTCATGGATCACCAAAATGCGATCCGACAAGCTGATCACCTCATTCAAATCCGCCGACACCAGCAGCACCCCCATGCCCTGATCCCGCGCCTGCAGGATGCGCCGATGAATGGCCTCGATGGCCCCCACATCCACCCCCCGCGTCGGTTGGGCAGCCACCAGCACCTTGGATCCACAGGAAAGCTCCCGCCCCACAACGATCTTCTGGGCATTGCCGCCAGAATAGCGGCGGGCCGTCAACACGGCCGTCGGCTGGCTTTTCTTTAGAAAGGGACATTCAGGCCCTTTCTTGAGCTCCCCGGCATCTGGGATCCTCAAGTTCTGAAAACTCCACTGCCCTCCATTGCCGCAACCGGCTAGTTGAGCGCCTGCACCTGATCCAGGAAGTCTGCCACCGTCAGGGATCCCAGCTCCTGTCCATGGCGCTGGCGCACGCTCACCGTTCCTGCCGCCTGTTCCTGTTCCCCCACGATCAGCATGAAGGGGATCCGGGCCTTCTCGGCATTGCGGATTTTTTTGGGCAAACGATCGCTGTCGGCATCGATGTGGACGCGGATCCCGTGTTCTCGCAGTTGATCCCGCACTTGGGTGGCGTAGCCCAGATACTGATCGGAAACGGGCAAAATGCGCACCTGTTCCGGGGCCAGCCAGAAGGGAAAATCCCCAGCGTATTCTTCAATCAGGATCCCAATGAGTCGCTCCAGCGAGCCAAAGGGAGCGCGGTGGATCATCACCGGGCGTTGCCGGGATCCGTCCTCAGCTACGTATTGCAGATCAAAGCGCTGTGGGTTTTGGTAATCCACCTGCACTGTGCCCAGTTGCCACTCCCGATCCAGGGCGTCGCGGAAAATAAAATCCAGCTTTGGCCCATAGAAGGCTGCTTCGCCGATCCCTTCAAAATGGGGCATCGAGAGCTTCTCTACAGCGCGACGGATGGCATTCTCGGCCCTGTCCCAGTCCTCAGGGGATCCCAGATATTTGTCAGACTTGGGATCCCGGAAGCTGAGGCGGGCGCGAAAATCCTTGAGCTTGAGCTTATCGAAAACCACCAAAATGAGATCGACAACCTTGAGAAACTCCTCCTCCAATTGATCGGGGCGAACAAACAAATGGGCATCGTCCACCGTGAAGCCACGCACTCGCGTCAGACCTCCCAATTCCCCCGATTGCTCATAGCGATAGACGGTGCCGAATTCGGCATATCGTAGGGGCAAATCGCGGTAGGATCGCAGCTCGGATTTGTAGATTTGGATGTGAAAAGGACAGTTCATCGGCTTCATGACAAAGCCCTGTTCAGCCGCACGCGCCTGCTCATTCTCCGCCATCATGGGGAACATATCTTCCCGGTACTTTTGCCAGTGGCCGGAGATCTTGAACAAGTCCACACGGGCAATATGAGGGGTAACCACCGGCAGGTAGCCCCGCTTGAGCTGCTCCTGCTTGAGAAAATCCTCCAGCACCCAGCGTAGGGTAGTTCCTTTCGGAGTCCAAAGGGGCAAGCCCGGACCCACTTCATCGGAAAACAGGAAGAGACCCAGTTCTTTGCCTAGCTTGCGGTGATCCCGCCGTTTGGCCTCCTCCAGCCGCCGCTTGTATTCTTTCAGCTCCTCTGGAGTTTCCCAGGCGGTACCGTAGATGCGTTGGAGCTGCGGCTTGGTCTCGTCCCCCCGCCAATAGGCGCCGGCCACGCTGAGCAGATCGAAAGCTTTGGGGTTGAGCTCTTGGGTGTTTTCCACGTGGGGACCGGCACAGAGATCCCACCATTCATTCCCCAAGTGGTAAATGCTGATGACCTCCCCTTCGGGAATGCTGTCTAAGATCTCCAGCTTGTAGGGTTCTCCGAGGGCTTCGATGCGGCGCCTGGCCTCTTCACGGCTCACCTCCTCGCGGATCACCGGCAGGCCCTTTTTGATGATTGCCTGCATCTCTTTTTTGATGCGATCCAGATCTTCCGGCGTGAAGGGCTCGGGATGGTCAAAATCGTAGTAGAAGCCGTAGTCGGTTGTGGGGCCGATGGTCACCTGGGCCTTGGGAAACAGCTTTTGCACCGCCATAGCCAGGACATGGGAAGTGGTGTGGCGGATGCGCTCCAGTTTGGGAGACTCGTGAGTGCGCAGCAGTTTGAGGGTGCTGTTGGCCTTCTGAGGTGATTCGGCTGGCTGAGACATCGGAACCTGCTTTGAAACAAACAAATCAAATACTGTGTCCCTATCTTAGGCTGGGGCGAGAACGGCAGGGATCCCCAGCTAATCAATTCCCCTGTTTGCCGAGTCAACCGCGAACCTCACCTCACGACTCGGCCCGGAACAAGGGGGGAAAGTACACAGTATCCTAAAGGGGTTGACCCCCTTACCCGAGCCATGATCTCTTCGCCCACCAACTTCACGGAACGCTCTGTCACCTCTGCTTCCCCAGTTTCCGAAACCGGCCCGGCTTCTCGTCCTGAATCTTGGGCTGCCCCCGTTCTGGCCGCCATCGATGTGGGCAGCAACTCTCTCCACATGGTGGTGGTGCGCATCAATCCCCGTATCCCTAGCTTCACCCTCATCTCCCGCGAAAAAGCCACCGTCCGGCTGGGGGAGTTTTGCAGCCAGACGGGCGCCCTCACGCCTGCAGCTATGGAACGGGCCCGGACGGCTCTGGAGCGGTTTTGCCGCATTGCTGAGAGCTTTCAGGTGCAGGATATTGTTGCCGTGGCTACCAGTGCTGTGCGCGAGGCCCCCAATGGGCTGGAGTTTTTGAAGCGGATTGAACGGGAGCTGGGCCTGCGGGTGGAGTTAATCTCGGGGCAGGAAGAGGCCCGCCGCATCTACCTGGGGGTGCTCTCGGCGATGGAGTTCCACAACCGGCTGCACGCGGTGGTGGATATCGGCGGTGGCTCCACCGAGCTGATTTTGGGCAATGGCCAAGAGCCGGAGTTTCTGCGCAGCGTCAAGGTAGGGGCAGTGCGTCTGACCCAGGCTTTTTTGCACCACGACCCGCCCACTTCTGCCGAACTGCAAGCCCTGCGCCAGCACATCCGCGGCATGCTGGAATCCCCCATCGAGCAGATGAAACGGATCGTCGCATCTTCACAACAACAGGGATCCCTGCCTTTGGTGGGCACCTCTGGCACCGTCGAGTGCCTGGCCCAGTTGGATGCCCGCCGTCGGTTGGGCGCTCTCCCCCATCGCCTGCAGGGGTATGAGTTCAGCCTGGAAGCCCTGCGCGGCTACATCAAAGAGCTGCGATCCCTGACGGTGGCCGAACGGCAAAAACTTCCCGGCCTAGGGGAAAGACGGGGGGAGATCATCCTGGCCGGCGCCCTGATCCTAGAGGAAGTGATGACCCTGCTGGGGGTGGAGCGGATCCAGTTTTGCGAACGGGCTCTGCGGGAAGGGCTGATCGTGGACTGGATGATCGGCCAAGGGCTGATTGAGGATCGGCTGCGCTACCACAGCTCGGTGCGGCGGCGCAGTGTGCTCAAGCTGGCGGAAAAATACCAGGTGGAGATCCCCTATGCCGAGCGGGTGGCCGAGTTTGCCCTCAGCCTTTTCGATCAAACCCGCGGCATCCTGCATGGCTGGGGATCCCGGGAGCGGGCTCTTCTCTGGGCGGCGGCCATGCTGCACAACTGCGGCCACTTCATCAGCCATGCCGCCCACCACAAGCACTCCTACTACCTGATCCGCCATGGAGAACTCTTGGGCTTCAACGAAGAAGAGGTGGAGGTGATCGCCAACTTGGCCCGCTACCACCGCAAGTCGCCCCCCAAGAAGAAGCACGAGAACTTCCAGCGCCTCAGCGACGAGCGGGATCGCCAAGTGGTGCTGGAACTGAGCCCCCTGCTGCGCATAGCCTGTGCTTTGGATCGCCGCCGCCTGCAGGCCATTCAAGCCCTGCACTGCCGTTTTCAGCTCCTGGGAGAAGGCCCCCGCCGCATGGAGTTGATTTTGGATCCCAGGCATCCCAAGGACGACTGTGCCCTAGAGTTGTGGAGCTTAAACGAGAAGAAAAAAGTCTTCGAGCAACAGTTCAACCTGCAGGTAATCCCCAAGCTCTCTACCCAGATCCAGCGCAGCGCCGATCCCTTTGAGGCAGCAGTTTAGCCTTCTCGGGGATCCTAGCTAAGGGGCGATGGTAATGGGCGAGGGGCTGGTTTGGGTGGTCTTTTGGCCCCCTCTTTGCAAAATCACCTCGATGATGCCGTTGTTGACCGGCTGCATGTTGAAGGGCAACTGCTGCTGGGTTTCGTATAGGCCCGGCGCCACCTCCCGCATTTCGACTTCCGGCGTTACCCCAACAATCCGAAAAGCAGCCCGCCCCCCCGGATCCCCTCGCATGGTGACTTTGAGAATTTCTCCCATGCGCAGATTGGTGCTGTTGGTGGTGACACTGAAAATCTGGGGCAGTCCCGTGGCGACGGGTGCGGAAACCGGCTGAATGGTGGAGCGGGTTCCTCTGGAGCCATCGATGGAAAAAGGAAAAATCTCCCGATGTTCCTGGCTGAGGCCGTC
This sequence comes from Thermostichus sp. MS-CIW-41, assembly GCF_054058915.1. Taxonomy (NCBI): domain Bacteria; kingdom Bacillati; phylum Cyanobacteriota; class Cyanophyceae; order Thermostichales; family Thermostichaceae; genus Thermostichus; species Thermostichus sp. MS-CIW-41. The sequence goes on along the minus strand of NZ_JBSSBO010000019.1, from coordinate 35,377 downwards.
CTTGGTGAGCACAATCCTCAAGGTGGGATTGTTGGCCTGGTGGGTGGGGGCTACCACGTAGGTGCTTTCGTAGTGGTTGGGTCGTACCTCCCGCATCGGCTGGTTCAGGGCCAGATTCCCCAGATCAAACTGGGCGATCCCTCCAGATTCCCCCCAAATGGCAATGGTGAGAATGTCCCCTTCCACCAAGTCGCGCTGGGGATCCAAGCGAATGGCCTCAATGCGCGGATAGCGATTGCCGGCTGCAGTCAAAGGGGCAGGGGACGGCTGCGGCAGAGGAGCCGGGGGCGGAAATACTGATTCCACTGGCGGAGGAGCAACATTGCCCAAGGCCAGTTGAGGTAGCCGCCGTTGAACGCGGGTACTGACGCCATTGAGGGTCAACTGAATACTGATGTCGGGGCCAAAGACGGCATCCTGAGGACCAAGGCTATAAACTGCGCGGTAGTAGCCGGGCTGCACCTCCTGCATCGGCAGACCCTGAACCACGCCGCCGATATCGACCGTAGCCCTGCCGTTGGGAGTGGCCTGCGCTTCAATGGTCAAGGTTCCCCCTGCAGGAACACTTCCTCCCTCGGGAGTGATCCGCGTTTGGAAGATTTCGGGTTGGACAGTCTCGGCCACCCGGGCTGGGGAGGGACGCAACTGGGCCACAGGGGGTGGCAAGGGCGGAAGCTGACCGCGATATACCAGGGCCTGATGCAACAACACTGCCCCTTCTGCTCGCCTCAGCACCCGATTGGGCTGAAGACGGGCCGGATCCGGCACATTCACCAGCAGCCCCGCCTCGCCTGCCATGGCCACAAAAGCCCGCCCTACCTCCGGCACATCAGCCGCATCGGTGTACAGAGCCATCCAGCGCTCAATGTCGGCCTGGGTGGGAGCAGGCAATTGCAGAGCCCGCACCAAAATGGCCAGGGCTTCCAGGTGGGTGATATCCCCTTGCGGGCGAAACTCGTTGCCCTCGTATAGGCGCATGGCCCCCGCCTGTAGCACGGCTTGGGCAGTCCAATAGTCGGGGGTGTTGGGCTCCAGGTCGCGAATCTCCTGCACCTGGTTGGGATTGGGAATGTAGCCGAAAAACTCCGTCAGCCACTGGGCCAATTCCAGACGGGTCAGGGTGGCTGACAGGGGTTCTTGGGTGATCACCACATCTGTCTGACGTTCCAGAGCCGCCACGTAGGGGTCGGTCCAGGCCAGCGAGGCTTGCTGCTCCACCCCTTGGGACCAAGCCGGCAAGCTGACACCCGACCAGCCCAGCGTCCAACACAAGCTCAGAGCTAGGGGCCACGAGCACCGCATAGCTGTCACTCCTGTTCCAACAACATCCCCTCAGGGCCAGCTTATCTCAAACTTCCGCCCCATCCTCAAGCCCTCGATACCCGTTGGGATTGCGCCCTTTGGCAGTGAGATTCTGAAAACTCGGGTGAGGAGGTTGGTCACAGGAACCCCATAGGAGATTTTACTTATCCAAGACAAGATTGAGATCCGGCTTGGCAGCAAAGGGGCTAAGCGAATGTCTTGCAACTTGTAGTTGTGCATCCAAATCCTTATCATTGTGTTATAGACTCAGAAAGTTCAGAAAGCACTTTTGCCCCTACCCTAGGGAGGAGTTTCATGGCTGGCAGCACCGGAGAGCGACCTTTTGTCGATATCATTACCAGTGTCCGCTACTGGGTTATTCACGCCCTGACCATTCCCGCTTTGTTTTTGGCAGGCTGGCTTTTTGTGAGCACTGGCCTGGCCTATGATATTTTTGGCACCCCGCGCCCCAATGAGTATTTCACGGCAGAGCGCCAGGAGTTGCCGATCGTTAGCGATCGCTTCAATGCTCTGGAGGAGCTGGAGAGGCTGACTCGCTAGGAGTGCCCGTGGGTAAGTGGACTATTCGTTGTTGCAATTTGTAAGTTGATTGAGCTTTTTGCGTAGGGTGATATCTATGGCCACTAAATCTGATGAACCCGTTTTTTACCCTGTTTTTACCGTCCGTTGGCTGGCGGTACATACCTTGGCGATCCCAACTGTTTTCTTCTTGGGAGCCATTGCTGCAATGCAGTTTATTCAACGGTGAACCCAATGGCTGATCAACCCGAAAGGAATCCCAACTCCCAACCTGTCGAGCTAAACCGCACTTCCCTTTACTTGGGTTTGCTGCTGGTGTTTGTGGTTGGGCTGTTGTTCTCCAGCTATTTTCTCAACTGAGGCCAGGATCCCACTCTGCTCTTCTTAGAGTTGAAAGGGGCTGGCAAGGGATACAGTTGGCTTTTGGCCAGCTTTTGTTCCCTTATTACCGAAAATGTAATTGCTGCTAGTTCCGTCTTTAGTTCTTTTGGAGACCAGTTGCTATGACCAGTCAAGCAAGGATCCCTTTGTGGATAGTGGCTGTGGTTGCCGGTTTGGGTGTGATCACGGTAGTTGGGCTCTTTTTCTATGGCTCCTATGCGGGCCTAGGCTCTAGTCTGTAGGTTTGAGGTTTTCGGTCTGGTAGTAGCCCGCAATAGGTAGGGGTACAAAGCCGCATGGTTTTTATGGCCTAGCTGAATTCAGTTAGGCCTTTCGATGCTGTTGTATCTACCACTTTTTCCGGGGCTACCCATCACGTTGAAATCCTTTTTGGTGACCAATGCAGGGGAGTCTGTTCCAGTTCCCCAGTATTATCGCCAAGCACAAAAGCGGTTACAGAGATTACAGCGGTCATTATCCCGCAAGAAGCAAGGGTCAAACCGCCGTAAGAAAGCCTTAAGGCGAGTGGCGAAGGCCCATCTCAAAGTAGCCAATCAGCGCAAGGATTTCCACTACAAGACAGCCAACTGGTTGTTAGGGTGAGTGTTGAGAGGATGTCACAAGAGCTATCTCTGTGTTAAGCGAGCATGAACTTTTTTAACGATCCGGGTGGTGGTTGCCGAGAGGGTAACTTAGGCCCCGTAGAATGAATCGCAAAATTCCAGGCAGGACATTCGGACATGGATTACATTCGCACCTTTAACGACGATCCCTGCGAGGGGCATCTTTCGACGCCCATCAGCGATTCTCCTGTCACCCGTCTGTTTATCAACAATCTCCCCATCAACCGTCCTGGCTTATCGCCGCTGTTGCGGGGGCTGGAAATTGGGCTGGCCCATGGCTATTTCTTGGTAGGGCCAGAAATTGTGCTGGGGCCGCTGCGGGATTACCCTGAGGCAGCTAACTTAGGCGGGCTGGTTACGGCGATGGCGATTGTGCTGCTGGGAACCGCCTGCATGTCGGCCTATGGCAGCGTTACCTTCGGAAACAAGCCGGAAACACCGGGGGCCGCTCCTCTGGCTACAGCTCGGGGTTGGGGGGATCTGACGGCAGGATTTTTCTTGGGAGGTATGGGTGGAGTGTTTGCTGCCTATTTCCTGCTGGAGAACTTTGCCGGGATCGACGCCATCTTTCGAGGGTTGGTGAATTAGTTGTCAAGTTTGTCACATCACTTGAGAGGAGCAAAATCATGACCGGTTCTTACGCTGCTGCTTATCTTCCTTGGATTTTTATCCCCATTGTTGGTTGGCTGCTTCCTGCAGTGGGCATGGCAGTGCTTTTTTTGTACATTGAGCGGGACTAGTCCCGGAGTGCTTTGATACTCACTAGTGCTGATTAATTTCAATTATTTCAGGCTAGAGATCAACCCCAGATATTGAGGCAGGGATCCCTTTTTTAGGGATCCCTCTCTTTTGGTCAGGATGATTTCCATCCGCGCTACCAGAGTCCCGAAAGGCGAAGGCTGTCCCCTCACCTCTTTTTTTTAGGAAGGGAGCATTTCCAAAGGAGTTTAGATTGGAGCAGGATCCGGCGAGCTGATCCCAAGCCAACAAGGGGAAGGGCAGCTTCCGCAACACCCTTGCAACTTCAACGAGAAGGAGGAGTCGATGGCCAGCCTTAACTTTCCAACCCTGCGTATTGGGGATCCCATTCAAGAGGGCAGTTTCCAGGTTTTCCCTCTCTTTTCTTAGGGGGAGCAGGAAGTTGCCTATCGCCTTCCAGATCTGCAAACCAAGGAAGCAACCATCACCGAGGTGAGCGAGGCCGGAGCAGTACCTCACCTGGTTGTGGAAAACCACAGTGAGTTCCTATTGCTGCTGGGAGTACCGAGCAGAGTCCCAGCGGGGCGACCAAGGCTCAGCTCTGTTCCATGACGGGAAGGTGGTTTATCTCTCGGCAGTCTCTCGGCGGTAGTGCCAGGCTTCTCACCTAAGCTGGTTCCCCCTTTGGGGGATCCCTAGAAATTGGAAGAAAAAGAAAGAAATTGGAAAGAAAAAACATCCTGAGTTAGCTCGGTCACCGCCTGTTTGGCTTCCTGGCGGCCTCGGCAATACCGCTCTAACCGCTCGCTAACGGAGATGGGATCCCCGACGGTCACGTGAACCCCCCGCCAGCCTAGGCGAGGGCGGGCTGGGTAGGATTCCCCTCGAAGGCGGGCCAGCACATCAAATAGAATGAGGGCAGTTTCTGCCAGCCGCTCAAAAGAGGGTTTGCTCAGCAAATACTCTTCCTGGACGGCTACACAGCTTTCCACCAAGCGCATGTGCTGCAGGTAGAGCGTTGCCTGGTGGGCTTTCCAGTCGAGCAACCCCCGCTGCAGGGGAGACAGGGATCCAGGATGCCGCAATTCTTCTCGGTAAATCTGGATCCAGGCGACTTCTTCAATGCGGCGGCAGCGGCTGTTCCAATCCCCCTGGGGAGATAGGCCAAAGTAGGTCTCTGCGGTTTCCAGGGCTCTGTGGAGCAGCCGCTCCAGGCGAGCGTTAAAGTGGCCAGGGGCTAGCCTCTGCTCTATCCGTGGTTCTTCTTCATCTCTCCCAGAGATGAAGGGAGGTAGGTCGTAGAAAGCTTCCAGTTGTCCCAGGAGATGCTGGGCTAGGCGGCAGATCCGCTGGGTGTAGCGAAGGTTGGGGCTCCTGGAGGATCTTGGCTCTGGCTTCGGAGGCGTCAACCCACTCAGGTGCTCAAGGCGCGCCAGCAGGCGCTCCAGCTTCGTCCAGGAGGGATCCGTGTAGTAGTACCGAATGCCAATGGGCAGCAAAATGACGGTCTCTGAGCGACCAGCTTTGGCCAGGTCCTCGGCGCACCAAAAGCACAGCTGAGCCATTCCCGGTTCCAGGGGATTGATCCGTTCGCTGTGGCCGTTGGTGGCTCCTTCTGGGGCGATTGCAAAGGGAAATTGCCCATCCAGGAGCAGTTGCCGGGCCGCCTTTAGCGCCACCCGATCCACCCTCCGACCGCGGCGTATAGGGATCCCGCCCAGGCGAGACAACAGCCACCCCAGCCATTCCCCTCCCCAGAGGGGCATGCCCCGGTCGTAGAGAAAATGGGCGTGAAGGGGTTCTCGAAGGCGGATCCCTTGTCGACGGGCGGCTTCGGGCACCAGGCGAGATAGAACGTACAGGCCCACCAGCGGGTCATCCACCTCCACATGTCGGAAAGCCAGGACTAGGCGAATTTGACCCTCCTGGAACTGGTGGTAGAGCCGCGCCAAGATCTCCGCCCCTGTGGCCTCGATTTTGGCAATGCCGGAAGGAAGCCAGCGCCGCACCCTCACCCGCAAGAGCAGGGGCAGGATCCCGTGGACGAGCCGTAGCACCCAGGCGCTATAGGCGGGCGGAATAAAGTCGAGGGGAGGACGGGCAAAATGGGGCGGTGGTGACAAGAGCAAGATTTGTTCCCAAGGTAGCTCAAGAGAAGAAGTGTAGTTAAACGCAAATCAGATTCATATCCCATCGCTCAGATTATTCATCAAGTCGCTACAGAGATCACTGGATATGCAGCCATTCTCAATCAATAATCAATATCAACAATATCAATGATTGAGATCCTTCCCCTGAGACCCCACGCCGTCGGCGCAACCGCTCTCTACTCTCCTCAAGCCCCCGACCCCTCTCTCACAAGGGGAGATGAGAGTTGGGAATCGTGGCCATGTCGTGCCCTTTACATTGCTTTCTTTGTCTTCCGTTGCAGTGAAGACGCTCTCTTCTCTCTACTTTCGTCTCTTAACTCAAGGTGGCTACAGGCTGGGCCTCTGCCAAGAGCGCCTGAGTTTGCAGGTCGGTGATGGTGACCAACAAGCGCCGCGAGCTATCAATGGCAAATTCGACGCGAAGGCGATCCTCTCCCACGCGGCCAGGGGGCTGCAAACGGGCCAGACAAACCGGTAAGGACTCCGTCTCGCTGAGGCGAATGGGCAGGGATCCAAGAGGAGCTAGAGATCGGAAATCGGTTTGCCGGGTGAGCTGCCGGCTACTCATCCGCCCCAGCTCGTCGTAAACCACTTCCGACTGGGCCACCTGGGCCACTTCTCCCACCTCTAGGCGAATCTCCGTTTGTCCGTCGTTGGCCACTTGCAGGATCAAGGGCTCAGCCCGTCGGCAGGGATAGGGGCTGCCCTGTTCGAAGAGGGGGTAGTAGATGTAGCTTTTCTGCAAGGGATCCCAGAGGCGGAGGGCATAGCTGTGGTGCAGGCGATCCTCCAGCTTCACCTGGCGGCCCACCTGCAGGGCGCCCAGGGCCACAGCATCGAAGGGGCGTTCGCAGCGCACTTTCTTTTTGCCGAAGTAGGAGCGCAGCAGCTCTTGAACTGCTGGCAGTTGGGAGCTGCCTCCTACCAAGAGCACCTGCTCAATTTGGTTCTTGCCCAATCCCCTCGCCTGGGCGGTGAGGAGAACGTCGTCTAGGCACTGGCGGATTTGATCCAAAAGCTGGTGGGTTTCCAGGATCTCTTCCAGCTCCTGCCGGCTTAACTTCAACTCATGGGCAGTGAGGGCTTCGTCGTCAAACCAACTGCCCACCGCTTCCATCTGAGTGGAAAGGGCGATCTTGAGCTGTTCCGCCTGCTCCAGGAGGTTGAGCCAGCCCAGAGCTCCAATTTGCTGTCGGCTTAGCCCCAGTTGCTGCAGTAGGTAGTCGGCAATCCAAATGTCGATGTCCACCCCGCCCACATAGGCATCGGCCTTGGCGATCACCTCCGCTTTGAGGACAGGGCTACCCGCTTGGGGAGCGAGGGTGCGCACCAAGCTGAGATCCAAGGTACCGCCGCCGAAATCCACCACCAGCACTAGGGATCCCGGCTGGCCAACCGCATAGCCCAGGGCTGCTGCCGTGGCTTCATCGACAATTTGAACGGGATCCCAGCCACAGGCACTGGCCACTCCCCGCAGCCAATTGAGGTAGCGCTCAAAAGAGCCGACAGGGGCGGTGAACACCAGCTGTTGCGGCTGCAGGTGTTCTTTCGGGACAGCTTCCATCACCGTCTGCAAAAAAGCTTGGGCCACCCTCTCGGCGTCGTAGCGCTCTCCATCTAGAACTCGCGGCGGAGGGACAAACTCCGCCACCAAGTCCCGCTTAAACCCCTGAAACAGCCGTTGCGGATCCACTGCCCCCCACCGACCGGCGCGCACGGTTTCCCCCACCAGGAGCTGGCCTTTTCCCTTCACGTAGACCAAGCTGGGAATAGCCGAGTGGTCTGGGCGAGAGAGGCCGGGAAGAGTGAGGAGACGGGGCACTGCTTGGGCGGGATCCCAAACTGCCACCACCGTGTTGCTGGTGCCAAAATCAATGGCTAGGGTCGCTTTGGGGGCAGGTGCCATCAGCTCAATCCTCCAGGCAGGGAACGGCTGACTTTGGCTGGGCAGAGGATGTGGTCACCGCGGCGGTAGCCGACAAAGCGAATGTAAACGGGATCCCCCTTCTGAATATCCGGCTGATCCGGTTGATGCAGTTGCGGATCGAAGGGGACGGATTCAAGGGGGCTGCCAATGGACTCATACCCCCAGTGCTGCAGCAGAGCATCCAGGGATCGAAACAAGGCAATCACGTTTTGGGCCGGCCAATCGGGCTTGCGCTGGGCAATCTGGCGGACGGTGGGGTAGCTGGTGAGCAACGGCTGCAGCAGAGAGAAGAGGGCTTCTGATGAATCGGTGGATTCCATTTTGTCATTCCCGTTGAGGCGCAGCAGGGATCCCAAATCCCACTGCAGAGCGGCAGCCAACTTTTGCAGTTGCTCCAGGCGCAGGGATCCCCACTTCCCCTGGCGCACCTGATCAAGGGCGCGGCGGCTGATCCCGGCCTGGGCCTGTAAAGCCCGCCAAGAAGACAGGCCAACAACCCGCATCCGCTCCAGCAGGCAATCATCCAGAGGTTTCTTCACCATCGTTTTTGCCAGGGATCCCTACCGATCTTGTCCCAGATTCGGGGCTTGGCTCAGGGATCGGCAAGGCGCAGGGAACGGCTTATGGCTTCCACATCCCGGTCATAACGGTCACGCCGGTTGGCCGGATACACGAATTCAAAGCCAGCCTGCAGGGAAGGACGGACGATTTTTTTGAGATAGAAAATCCGCTGGCCAAAGTCCTCGTAGCCGGAGACCACGAAGAAATCCCGGCCAACGGTTTGGTAAGTAACCTGGCGCTGGTTTTCCCGGCTGCGGCGAAGTTCTTCCTGCAGGGCGCTGGCAGGGGTTTCTTGAAAGATGTTGTACCCACCCCAAACCCGCAGCTCAGCCCCGTCTTGACCGAGGAACACTTGGCCGTCGCCATTGTCGGATTCCCCTTGCGGGATAAAGTCTGCCGGGTAGTCGATGCGGTAGCCGAAACGGGCATTGAGATAGGGCCGGAAACCGGCTTGGGCAACGGGAAGGGCGGGGGCGGGAGCAATGACGGGGATCCCCGCTCCTAGGATCAGTCCGGCAAGCAGACAAGCTAGGCGAGCAGCAGACTTCATGGTTTTGATTGCTCTAATCTGTAGCTATCCTAAGCTCTCTCACCTCCAGCCCCTCTCCTAGGGGGACAGAATTTGGTTTGTCCAAGCTGATACATTCACGCTGAACTCTCCTGAACATGGTTCAGGAAAGAAGCGATCGCATCCTGCCTATCTCTGAGCAGGAAGGCGGTATCCCGCAAAGCCCTGAGGAATACCCCCCGAGCGCTTTCCCCCTTCACTTCCCGGCAACCGTTGCGGTGGACTCAAGGATCAGGGGGAAACTTGGTCTACTATATCCCTCTCAATGACTTTTGCCAAACCGCCTAAAGCTCAGTAAATTCAGCAAAGTTCAGGGTTTTGGGGGTTAGAGGCATGCTCTTTCCCAAAAGACAAAGGGAATAGGAATCCAAGTTTCACTGCCGTTGAGAATGGGTCGGTTGCGCCGCTTGTATCTGGGTGCCACTTGAAATAGTAGGTATAGCATCTTTTTCGAGAGTTTGAAATAAAATACCGATTTTTGGGCCACTATTTTATTTTGTCGACCAAGTTTAAGTTTGCCGATCAACATCAGGGTTTTGGCCGGAGCGCAGCCGTTCGATTTCTTCTCTTGCCCGCTGGATAGCGCTGCAATTGTCTACCGCTGCCCAGGTAGAGGCCAGAAACAGCCCAGGGAGAGAAACCTCTCCTTCTTCGTCGCTAAACAACACGCCGATGAAGAGACACCACCCCAGAAAAACCATCAAAGCTTTCCACCGCCGCGTGTAGAGGTAGGCTCCGAAGGCAAGCAGAATAGACAGAAGGATCACCATCCCCTCGGACTTTTGAGAAAGGGCATAGGTGCGCCGCACCTCTTCATCTCTGCGCTTTTGATCTTCTTGCTGGAGCAACTCTTGCAGATGCTTGTCCATAAGGCCGCCTCAAAATCGGACGGCCTTATCTTAAAAATCCTGGGAAGACCCTTGTTCAAAACAACTTTTCGGGATCCCACGGCAGAAGAAGAGAGGCGAGACTGGTCATCGCCCCTTCCTTCTGTAGAATGGGAAAGCCTCTCTCTAGTTGCAGGCTACAAGGCCCGGACGGACTCTGCCATGACCTCAGCTCCTCTTGCTTCTCCCCCTCGTGTTTTGGATCCCCTTGACCCGCAGGTGCGTCCGGATCCCCAGGGGCGGTTTGGGCCGTTTGGGGGTCGGTTTGTGCCGGAAACCCTGATGAGCGCCCTAACGGAGCTGGAGGAAGCCTTTGAGCATCACTGGCGGGATCCCGACTTTCGCGCCGAGTTTCACAACCTGTTGCGGGATTTTGTTGGGCGGCCCAGCCCCCTCTACTTTGCCCAGCGGCTAACCGAATACTACGGCGGCCCGCAGATCTACCTCAAACGGGAAGATCTCAACCACACCGGCGCCCACAAGATCAACAACGCCCTTGGCCAAGTGCTGCTGGCGGTGCGCATGGGCAAGCGGCGGATCATTGCCGAGACTGGCGCCGGCCAACATGGGGTGGCCACGGCAACCGTGTGCGCCCGCTTTGGCCTAGAATGCGTCATCTACATGGGGGCGCTGGATATGGAGCGGCAGGCCCCCAACGTGCAGCGGATGCGCCTTTTGGGCGCTGAGGTGCGGGGAGTGGAATCGGGCACGCGCACCCTCAAAGATGCTCTGTCGGAGGCGATCCGCGACTGGGTGACGAATGTGGAGACCACCCACTATGTGATCGGTACGGTGGCAGGGCCCCACCCTTACCCGAAGCTGGTGCGGGCCTTTCACGATGTCATCGGCCAGGAGACGCGGCAGCAGTGCCAGGAAAAATGGGGAGGGCTGCCGGATGTGCTGCTGGCCTGTGTGGGAGGCGGATCCAATGCCCTGGGCCTGTTTAACGAGTTTGTCCGGGATCCAGGGGTGCGACTGATCGGCATCGAAGCCGCCGGAGAAGGGCTGCACACGCCCCGCCACGCTGCCACCCTCAACCGCGGTCGGATTGGAGTCCTGCATGGAGCCATGAGCTACCTACTGCAGGATGAAGAAGGGCAGGTGCAGGAGGCCCACTCCATCAGCGCCGGCTTGGATTACCCCGGTGTAGGGCCCGAGCACAGCTATCTGAAAGAAATTGGACGAGCCGAGTACTACGCTGCCACCGATGATGAGGCCGTAGAGGCGTTGCTGCTGCTGTCGCGGCTGGAAGGGATCATCCCCGCGCTGGAGACGGCCCATGCGCTGGCCTACCTGAAAACTTTGGCCCCACAGCTCGGATCCCAGCAACGGGTAGTGGTCAACTGTTCTGGGCGCGGCGACAAGGATTTGAACACCGTTTTCAAGTATTTGCAGCAGAGAGGGCGTAGCTTTTAGAGTACGGTTGTTGTGACCACCAACGGGATTCTCTTGGGTGTTCACCTGCCGAGTTCACTTCACGGTTCGATTGCTGGGTCTTCAAGGACTCCGTCCCGCTAACGCGATCGGCCTGCTCCTGGCTGCGGGGCTGGGCTTGTGGACGGGATCCCTGCCGCAGCCTTCTGAGACAACTGCCCCTGTTCCTCCGCCGGAGTCCATGGGTGCCTCGCACCGCTTACGGGATCGCACTGGCGGGACGGAGTCCGATTCAGAAGGGATCCCCTCTCCCAGCCGGCGACAACCTCTCCCTGACACCCTGCCGGCGCTGGCGCGTCAGGCCATTGCCTACTACTTCGCCACCGGCCAGGTGCTGCCACCTCCAGAGGAGATCCCGCCCCACTGGCGGCGCTCTGCGGGGGTTTTTGTAACGGTGAGTACAGAGGGTCGGCCCCGTGGCTGCTGGGGCAGCTTGGATCCCAGCGGCGAGGACCTGGCCAGGGCCACCATCCGGGCGGCGGTGGGGGCAGTCACCCGCGATTGGCGCTACGTACCTCTGCAACCCGGGGAGCTGGAGTCGGCCTCCATTCAGGTAGCCATTGTGCGGCGGGTGGTGCCCATTGCGTCGGCGGGACGGAGTCCTTTTGCCGCTGTGGAGCAGGTGGACCCCACCCGCATGGGCCTATTTGTCCGCTCTGGAACCCGGGGAGCGGTGTTGCTGCCGGGAGAGGCTTTGACGACAGAATGGCAGCTTGCTACCGCTAAGAGGTTGGCCGGGATCCCTGCCGACCAGCCGGTGGAGCTGTTTCGCGTGGAGGCAGAGCTGCTGCATGAGTTTTGAGGAGGGGGCAGATCTCAGCGCTTCGCACCGCTGTCGTGAATGGCTGGCAGCCGTGCTGGGCAACACTCACGTGCGCTGGGGCTGGTTTGTGGGGGAGACCCTGGTGAAGGTGGAGCAGTTTCCTGCCCACCAGCCCTTGTCCTGGCCGCAGCAGACAGAGCTGTGGCTGGCTCCTGTGGGCTCTGCTCCCCTGCCGCCGGAATCCCCTTGGGTGCATCGATTGGAGCTATCGCAGGTGCCGCTGCGGGATCCCTACCCAGGGCTGGGGCTGGATCGGGCCTTGGCCTTGTGGGCTGCCGGGATCCACTACGGCTGGCCCTGTTTGGTCATCGACGCGGGTACTGCCCTGACCCTCACAGGAGCTGACTCTGAAGGATCCCTGGTGGGAGGGGCCATCTTGCCCGGCCTGGGGTTGCAGGCGCAGGCGTTGGCTGATCACACAGCCCTGCTGCCCAAAGTGCAGTGGGATCCGCAGGATCCCTTGCCCCCTCGCTGGGCCAACGACACCGTGGCTGCCATCCGCAGCGGCATCCTCCACACCCTCTTGGCTGGCTTGCGCGAGTTCATTGCCGACTGGCGTCGCCGCTTTCCCCAAGGCCCCCTGCTGCTGACCGGCGGGGATGGGAAGTGGCTCCACCCTCACTTGGGCCCGCTTGACCCAGAGCTGCGCTGGGATCCCCACCTGGTGTTGCGGGGAATTGCCGGCTGCCGCCAGCTGCACCGCACTGCCCGCCACTCCCCTAGTGCAGAATAGAAAACAGTCTCTCCCAGCCGCCTGCGAGTAACGGCTTCTTGCTTGGGGATCCCATGGCCAACGGCAACTCCTTCGGTGTCCTGTTTTGCGTGACCACCTATGGCGAGTCCCACGGGGGGGCGGTGGGGGTGGTGGTGGATGGCTGCCCGCCGCGGCTGCCCTTGAGCGAGGCCGACATTCAGGCAGAGCTGGATCGGCGGCGTCCTGGCCAGAGCCCCATCACGACGCCCCGCCAGGAAGCGGATCGCTGCCAGATCCTCTCCGGGGTTTTTCAGGGCTTTACGCTGGGCACCCCCATCCACATCCTGGTGCGCAACCAGGATGCCCGCCCCCAGGACTACCAGGAGATGGCCACCACCTTCCGCCCTTCCCATGCCGATGCCACCTACCAGGCCAAGTACGGCATCCGCAACTGGCAGGGGGGCGGACGGGCCTCAGCGCGAGAAACCATTGGCCGGGTGGCTGCCGGGGCCATTGCCAAGAAGATCCTGCGCCTAGCGGCAGGGGTGGAGATCCTGGCCTACGTGCAGCGGGTAAAAGACGTGGAAGCCCAGGTGGATCCCGCTTCGGTAACTGCAGAGCAGGTGGAGGCCAACATCGTCCGCTGCCCCGATCCCCAAGCGGCGGCGGCCATGATCCAAAAAATTGAGGAGGCGGCGCGGGAAGGGGATTCGCTGGGGGGAGTGGTGGAGTGTGTAGCCCGCCGGGTGCCGCGCGGGCTGGGATCCCCGGTGTTTGACAAGCTGGAGGCCGACTTGGCCAAGGCGGTGATGTCCCTGCCAGCCAGCAAGGGCTTTGAGATCGGCTCGGGGTTTGCCGGCACCTACCTGACGGGCAAGCAGCACAACGACGAGTTTTACATGACCCCTGCCGGCTGGCGTACCCGCAGCAACCGCTCCGGCGGCATCCAGGGGGGCATCAGCAACGGAGAAGATATCCTCCTAAGGGTGGCCTTTAAACCCACCGCCACCATTCGCCAGGCCCAAAACACCGTCACCCTCAATGGGCAAGAGACGGTTTTGGCGGCGCGGGGACGCCACGATCCCTGTGTCTTGCCGCGGGCAGTGCCGATGGTGGAGGCGATGGTGGCCCTGGTCCTCTGCGACCATCTGCTGCGCCACCACGCCCAGTGCGGATCCCTGGTCTTGCCGGAGGTGCCCCTCCCTGTCGCCGCTGCTCCCCAGGCCTAGGAGTCCCCGGCTATGGCCAAGGCCAAAACCGTCTGGGAGTGCAGCCAGTGCGGCGAGCGCTATGCCAAGTTTTTGGGCCGCTGCGACCATTGCGGCGCCTGGAACACCCTGACGGAAGTGGTCGTCGCCCCAGCGGCCAAGTCCCCACGGGCCCAAGCCCTCGCTCCTAGGTCCAACCGCGCCAATGGGATCCCCCGGTCGGCCCTCCCCCTCTCCCAGGTCTCCTCAGATCGCCACCCTCGCCTCTCCTCCGGCTATGGCGAGTTTGACCGGGTGTTGGGAGGTGGCATTGTGCCGGGATCCCTGGTGTTGATTGGCGGGGATCCGGGCATTGGCAAGAGCACCCTGCTGCTGCAGAGCGCTGCCCACCTGGCCAAGAGCGGGCCCATCTTATACGTGTCGGGGGAAGAATCAGCCCAGCAGATCAAGCTACGCGCAGAGCGGCTGGGGGTGGAAAGCGAGCAGCTCTACCTCTTGGCCGAGACCGACCTGGAGGCCATCGTGGCGGAGATCCAGGCTCTGCAACCGCGGGTGGCAGTGATCGACAGCATCCAAGCCATCTTCTGGGGGCAGCTCACCTCAGCACCGGGATCCATTTCCCAGGTGCGGGAATGCACCGGCCTGTTGATGCGAGTGGCGAAAAAGTTGGGGGTGGCCCTGCTCATTGTGGGCCATGTCACCAAAGATGGATCCCTGGCCGGGCCGAAGGTACTGGAGCATCTGGTGGACACGGTCTTGTATTTCGAGGGAGATCGCTTCCAAAGCCACCGCCTATTGCGCGCCGTCAAAAACCGCTTTGGGGCAGCCCAGGAAATGGGTGTTTTTGAGATGACCGCCTCTGGCTTGGTGGAGGTGGACAATCCTTCTCAGCTTTTCTTGAGCAGCCGGGATCAGGCCATGCCCGGAACAGCCACCATCGTTGCCTGCGAGGGCACCCGCCCCTTGGTGGTGGAAGTGCAGGCCCTAGTCAGCCCCACCAGCTACAGCTCCCCCCGCCGCACCTCCACCGGCATTGAAATCAACCGCTTTTTGCAGATCTTGGCTGTGCTGGAAAAACGGGTGGGGATCCCGCTTTCCAAATACGATGCTTACATCGCCTCTGCCGGCGGCATTCAGGTAGCCGAGCCAGCTGCCGACTTGGGGGTAGCAGTGGCCGTGGCCGCCAGCTTCCGGGATCGACAGGTGGATCCCTTGACGGTCTTGATCGGCGAAGTGGGGTTGGGAGGACAGGTGCGCCCGGTGGCCCAATTGGAGCAGCGCTTGAAAGAAGCCAGCAAACTGGGGTTTCGCCACGCCATCATTCCCAACAGCCCTGTGTTGTCGGATCACGGCCTGCGCCTGAGCCGGGTGCAGCGGGTGCTGGAGGCTCTGCTCGTGGCTCTGCCCGGTTCCCAGAGCCCAGAATGAGGGCAGTTGCCCAAGAAAATCCCCTTGCACTTCATCCCGTCGCCGGGTTTTGCTGCGCCCTATCTCCAGAGGCTACGCCTGCTGCAGGAACATCGTCGGCTGCTCTGGTGGTGCCTTCATCACTTTCCCGAAGACTTTTGTTACTCTCAAAAAAGGTTACGCCTGCTGCGCGAACAGCTCAGTAGCATGAGTCAAACCCCAGCCCTCAGTTAGCGGCACCAGCAACGGATCCCGGTGAGCATGGTTTCTGCACTCTCCAGCCCAGTCCAGCCCTCGATGCCGGAGGCGGCATTTCCTCTGCCAGAGCCACCGGATATTAGTGACCTGGTCATCGAGGACGATGAGCCTGTGGACAGCATTCACTCGGAGAAGCTGCAGCGCCTGCTCACCGGTGCCCTCTACACCTCATTCCAGCCCAAGGCCAAAGACACCGGGGAACCGATCCCCTTTTTGGCCACGGCCAATGTCGGTCTGTTCTATGCCCTCAAACTGCCTCCCCTGGTGCCCGATGTGATGCTCAGCCTGGAGGTGGCTCCCCCCGCCAGCTTTGAGCGCAAGGAAGATCGCACCTACCTGGTCTGGGAGATGGGTAAGCCGCCGGATGTAGTCATCGAGATTGTCTCCAACCGCAAAGGGGAAGAGCTGGGCCGCAAACTCAAAGACTATGCCCGTGCCGGCGTCAGCTACTACGCGGTCTACGATCGCACAGCGGGCGTAGCCTCTCCCTTGCGGCAACTAAGGGAACTCCAGGGATCCCCTCTGGCCCTTTTTCAGCGGCGGGGAGGTGAATTTGTCCCCTTCGAGTCCACCTGGCTGGAGGATATCGGGTTGGGCTTGACCCTCTGGCAGGGATCCTTCGAGGGCGTGAACACGGAATGGCTACGCTGGTGTGATCGGGAAGGGGAGGTGTTGCCCACCGGGGAAGAGAAGGCTGCTTTGGAACATCAACGGGCCGAAAGAGAACGCCAACGGGCCGAGGCAGAGTATCAACGCGCCGAAAGAGAACGCCAGCGGGCTGAAGCCCTTCTGGAGCTGCTGCGTTCCCACGGGATCGCGCCGCCGGAAGCCTGAAAAGGGGATCCCGCCCCTGATGGGGCTTTCATTGTCCATTGCCTATCCACTGCCATGTCCACTCTCCCCAGCAGCAGCGAAGCCGCCCAACGGGCCGCCCGCCTGGAAAAAGCCCAACACCTGCGGGAACAAGGGATCCCGCCCTATGCCTATTCTTTTCCTGTTACCCATCTGGCTGCCGAGCTGCAGGAGCAATTTGCCGACCTAGAGCCCGGCGGCGAGCGGGAGGATGTGCAGGTGGCGGTGGCCGGGCGGATCCGGGCGCGGCGGGTCATGGGCAAGCTGGCTTTCTTTACCCTTCAGGATCGCTCCGGCACCATCCAGCTTTACCTGGAGAAGCAACGGCTGACGGAGCATATGGGGGAGCTGGCCTTCAAGAACTTGGACAAGCTCATCGACGTGGGCGATTGGCTGGGGGCCAAGGGCTGCCTCAAGCGCACCGAAAAAGGGGAATTGTCGGTGCGGGTGGATGAATACCAAGTGCTGACCAAGGCCCTGCTGCCCCTGCCGGACAAGTGGCATGGCCTGCGGGATGTGGAGAAACGCTACCGCCAGCGCTACGTCGATCTCATCGTCAACCCTGAGGTCAAGCAGACCTTGCTCGACCGCGCCCAGATCATCCGCTCCCTGCGGCAGACTCTGGAAGAGCGAGGTTTTGTGGAAATTGAGACGCCAGTGTTGCAGGTGATCCCCGGCGGGGCGGAGGCGCGGCCTTTTGTTACCCACCACAACGCCCTGGATCTGGATCTCTACTTGCGCATTGCCACCGAGCTGCACCTGAAGCGGCTGGTGGTGGGCGGGATCGAGCGAGTCTATGAAATTGGGCGGGTCTTTCGCAACGAAGGCATCTCCACCCGCCACAACCCGGAGTTCACCTCGCTGGAGGCATACCAAGCCTTCGCCGACTACCACACCATGATGGAGCTGACGGAAACCCTGGTCTGCAACGCCGCCCTGGCGGTGCGGGGATCCCTGCAGCTCACCTACCAAGGGGAAGCCATCGACCTCACCCCTCCCTGGCGACGGGTGACGATGCAGGAGCTGGTGGAGGAGGCCACTGGCATTTTCATCGATGTGGAAAAGGGATGCCCTGAAGAGCTGTTGCCGGCCTTGGCCGCCCAAGGGATCCCCGATCTCTCCCCCCAGGACTCCCCCGGCCAGTTGCTGGTCAAAGCCTTTGAGCACTGCTGCGAGAGCCGCCTGCGCCAGCCCACCTTTGTTCTGGACTACCCCCTGGATGTGTGTCCTCTTACCAAGCCTCACCGCAGCAAACCGGGGCTGGCCGAGCGCTTTGAGCTGTTCATTGTTGGGCGGGAGACCGCCAACGCCTACTCGGAGCTCACCGATCCGGTGGATCAGCGGCAGCGGCTGGAGGCCCAGGCAGCCCTGAAGGCAGCCGGAGATGAGGAGGCCCACTTTCTGGATGAAGACTTCCTCACGGCCTTGGAATATGGCCTGCCCCCCACCGGCGGCCTGGGCGTGGGGATCGACCGCTTGACAATGCTGCTGTGCGATGCCCCCAGCATTCGCGATGTCATTGCCTTTCCGCTGCTGCGGCCCGAGACGGGAGAAGTGGCGGAGGAGGCTTGAGCCGATCCCTCTAACTGTCCATTCAAATCCCATCGATTTCTAAGAGAGGTTGGAGGTGGCCGCGGCGACGGCGCGGAGCCTTTGGGAAGTGTCTCAACCTATTTTGAAATAACTAGCGATAACGTCTTCCAAAAGCCGACCTTCGTACCCTTGCATCTGGAGGGCAGCCTGGAAATCCTGGCAGGCTCTCTGCCAATCCCCAAGGGCAGTCCGGGCCAGGGCGCGGTTGAGGTGGGCCTTGAGGTGGCAGGGATCCCTATCGCTCGCGTCAGCAGTGCAGAGTGTTATGGCTTGGTCGTAGTCGCGGATGGCCGCCGAAAAATCCCCCTGTTGGGCATAGGCCCAGCCGCGGTTGTTCAAAACCCAGACCCGCTCCTGGGGATCCAGCTCCAGTTGCAGCAGTCGGGTGTAGTCTTCTATCGCTTTGTCCGTCTGTCCCGCGCGATCCCACAAGAGAGCTCGGCAGAGCAAAGCAGAGTGCTCCTGAGGGTTCAAGGCCAGGGCCTGCGTGTAGTCGGCAATGGCCAGCTCAGGGCAATTGGCCTGCCGGTGTAGATCCCCCCGTTGACGGTAGGCCAGGGCAGCATCGGCCACCCCCCAGTTCTGGTCGAGGCTCAGAGCTTGGTTGAGATCCGCCAATGCCGCCTCTTGATCCCCCAAAGCCAGATGCACCCTTGCCCGCAAAGCAAAAGCCTGAGAAGCCTGCGGTTGCTGCTGGATCAGCGCCGTGAAATCGGCCAACGCCCCAGCCAGATCTCCCCTCTCTTGGCGACACAAGCCCCGATACAACAGGGCTTCGGTGACCAGCACTTCTGGATCCCCTGGGCTGGCCAGCTCCAAGACCCGATCCCAATCGGCTATTGCCCCCTCCAGGTTGTGGCGCAGGCGGCGGACTTGGGCCCGCTTCAGGTGGGCCTCCAGATAGAGCTGCCGGGACTGTTCCCCGTCTTGGGCCTCTTCCTGGATGACTTGGTCGAAGTCGGATTCGGCCTGCTCCAAGGCTACGCCCGCTGCAGGAACGGTGCCGCGCACCGCCAACGCCAACAACAGAGAGCCGCGGGCCAAGCGGGCCATCCTGTGTTGGGGATCCCGCTGCAGCAAGCGGTTGAGATCTTGCAAGGCCGCTTCGGTCTGACCCAACTGCTGCAGGGCTTGTCCTCGGTGCCACAGCGCTTCCCTGTGGTCAGGATCCTGCTGCAAAACCCGGCTGAGATCCTGAATGGCGGAATCCCAGTTGCCCACCTGTCCATGGGCCATGCCCCGTCCCAGCCAAGCCGTCCAGTCCTGGGGATCCTGCCGCAACACCTCGTCGTAGTCGGCAATGGCCTCTGGCCACCGGCCCAGCTGTCGGCACAACTCAGCTCGCTCTTGGCGCAGATCCCGCCGTTCCGGCTGCAAGCGCACCGCCTCGTTCAACTGCTCCAAGGCCGCCTGCAGATCTCCCGTCTGGATTTGGGCCCGCGCCAGATCTCGGCGGATATCCGCCTCGGCCACTGCCACCCCCAGCGCCAAAGCCTGGTGGTAATCCTGGATGGCCCCCAGCCCATCTCCCAGAGCAGCCCGCACTTGGCCGCGATGGAAATAAGCCAAGCCCGACTGAGGATCCCCTTGCAGGACTTGGTCGAAATCGGCCAACGCCCCCTGCCAATCCCCCAGCCGTTGCCGTGCAATACCGCGGCGCAGATGGGCATTAACCAGCAGCTCCGGCCCGCGTGGGATCCCAGGCCTCGCCGCCCACTGCAACACCTGCGAGAAGTCCTCACAGGCTGCCGGCCAATCTTCCCGCTCAACATGGAGTTGGCCGCGGTTGAAGTAGAGCTGAGGGTTCTGCGGATCCCGCTCCAGGGCAGCCGTGTAATCCTGCAGAGCCGCTAGGGGATCCCCCAACAGCCAATGGATTCGCCCGCGGCTGCTGTAGGCACTGGCATCTTGGGGATCCAAAGCAATGGCCTGGTTCAAGTCGGACAAAGCCGCTTCGATGTTGCCCAAGTCCAGGTGGGCAATGCCCCGGTTGAGGTAGGCTTTGGCCATTTGGGGATCCAGCTCCAGGGCGCGGTTGAAGTCTGCCAGAGCGCCGCCGGGATCCCCCAGCCCCTGGCGAGCCAAGCCCCGGCAGAGATAGGCCCGCGACAGGTTGGGATCCAGACGGAGAGCCTGTTCACAATCGGCCAGCGCCGGCTCCAGGGTGTTGCTGCTCAGGTAGGCCATGGCCCGCTGCAAGTAGAGATCCGCCTGGGCTGCCGCCTCTGCCTCAGGTAGCTCAGTGGCCTCAGCAGACCGTAGGGATAGGGCCTGAGAAAAATCTTCAACAGCCCCCTGGGGATCCCCCAACGCTTGCCGGGCCAGGCCCCGGTGGTAATAGGCTTTGCCGTGGCGAGGATCCAACTGCAGCGCTTGGGTGTAGTCCTCGACGGCCCCTTGCAAATCTGACAACTGGACCCGCGCCACTCCCCGGTTGAAGTAGGCTTCCCCGTCCTGAGGGTCCCGCTTGATCACCTCGGAAAAATCGGCTGCTGCCCCCTGCGCATCTCCCAGATGGCCGCGCACCACGCCGCGGTTGAAATAGGCCCGCACATCTTCCGGGTTGAGCTCAATGGCCCGCGAATAGTCTTCGATGGCCTGCTGCTGCTGATTGAGTTGCCGGTAAGCATTGCCACGGTTGTAGTAGGCCACCGCCCATTGTGGGTTGAGGCCGAGAGCCTGGGTGTAGTCGGCAACAGCTCCCTCGTAGTCCTCCAGCCGGTAGCGGGCAATGCCGCGGTTGAAATAGGCGCGGGCGTCCCCTGCCAGTTGAATGACTTGGGTGTAATCTGCGATGGCCCCTGCCAAGTCCCCACTTTTGTAGCGGGCGCTGCCCCGCTGGCTGTAGGCGCGGCTATTTTGGGGATCCAATTGAATGGCCAACGTACAGTCGGCAATCGCCCCCTGGAAATCCCCTTGGCGGGCTTTCTCCTGTCCGCGGGCCAACAGGCGCGTCACCAAAACCTGATCCACCGAAACATCGCCGAGCGTCGCCTCTTGGGGAAAAGGCAACAGGGGCCGCAGCGCCTCCAACACTTCAGCAGCGGACTGGAAGCGCTCTTGCCAGTGGGGGCAGATCAGGCGATCCAAAATCTCGGCCAGCTCCTCGCTGACCTGAACCAAATCCCGCCAGAGCAGTTGGCCGGTGCGGGGATCGTCCCGGATCTTATGGGGAGGACGACCGGTGAGGGCTTGGA
This sequence comes from Thermostichus sp. MS-CIW-41, assembly GCF_054058915.1. Lineage (NCBI taxonomy): Bacteria > Bacillati > Cyanobacteriota > Cyanophyceae > Thermostichales > Thermostichaceae > Thermostichus > Thermostichus sp. MS-CIW-41. Next base: position 14,273 of record NZ_JBSSBO010000019.1, on the reverse strand, counting down.
TGGCCAGCACCCCTACGGAGTACAGGTCGCTGCAGGGCTGGGGCTTGCCGTTGAGCTGTTCGGGCGCCATGTAGCCAACCGAGCCAATCACCGTCGCCAACTGAGTTTGGCCGGGAGCATGGCTGACCAACCGCCCCACTTCCTTGACTGCCCCAAAGTCGATCAACACCAACTTGCCATCGGCATCGCGGCGCATCAGGTTGGCCGGCTTGATATCCCGATGGACGATCTGGTGGGCGTGTACATGGCGCAGGATCTCCAAAATATCCCACAACAGTTTCAAAACCTCGGCCTCGCTCAGCGGCTTGCCCGGGATCAGCTCCTGGCTGAGATCATGCCCGGCAACAAACTCTTGCACCAAGTAAAAATCCTGATCCTGCTCGAAGTGGGCCAAAAGGCGGGGCACCTGGTCGAAGTGGTTGAGCCGGTTGAGAACCTTGGCTTCCCGTTCAAAGAGCTTGCGAGCCGTGGCCAGTGTATAAGGATCCGTGGAGAGGGGGCGAAGGCGCTTGACGACGCAGGGGCTATCGAAGGTGTCTTGATCCACCGCCTTGTAGGTTATGCCAAATCCCCCTTCCCCGAGGGGATGGAGAATGCGATAGCGTCCCCTGAGCACACTTCCCGCTCTGATCTTGTCTTCCATGGCCAAGTCAGTCCCTGAGCGGCGCAGCCTTTTGCCACTGCAAGCTGGCTCGATTCTGCCACAGGCGGACGCCCTTGGGCGGAGCAATCCACAGCTCCTATCCAGGGTCTTTTTCTGCTTTTTCTTTTCGCGATCTTCAATGTCTGTAACAATTCAGTCAGCTAGAAATCGCAGGAGCCCCGCACTGTACCCGTAGGGTCAGTGCCGGGAGGAATGCGCTTTGATGAAGTACAATGGACTTATGAGCCAAGTCCTGACCATATCCTGTAAGCTCAAGGCGTTCCCGTCACAAGCCGCCAAATTGGACGCGACGATGGATGTCTTTGTGCAGGCATTGAACTGGGTCAACCAGAACACGCCGGAGAAGATCGTCAACGCGGTCAAGTTGCAATCCCTTTGCTACTACGAGATTCGAGCCCGATTCGGCTTGTCCAGCAACTTGGCCCAACAGGTGTGCAGACGACTGGCCGGCGCTCGCAAAGTGGCGAGACAGCGCAACCGTCCGGTTAAAGAGTTCAAGCGTAGGTTCGTTACCTACGATGCACGTATCTTCTCATTTCGCGAGAAAGACTGGACGGTGTCGCTGACCACGGTTGAAGGGAGAGAACGCTTTGAGCTAGCCATTGGTAACTACCAGAGGGGAATACTGGCTGGCTCTAACCCCAAATCGGCCACCCTAGTCCAGCGGAAGGATGGCTCCTACTACATCCAGATTTGCGTAGAGAAAAACCCGCCCAAGCAACAAGATACCGACAGGGTGATCGGGGTGGACTTGGGCAGGACGGATATCGCCCATACGTCAGACGGGGACAATTGGAATGGACAGCAGTTGAACAGAGTCCGAGACCACTACTCCCGGTTGAGGGCGGTACTCCAACGCAAAGCCAGTAAGGGCACACGCAGTTCGCGGCGCAGATGCCGTCAACTGTTGCAACGGCTGTCTGGCAAGGAGAGGCGCTTTCAGGCGTGGGTCAATCATCGCATCTCCAAAGCTATTGTCTCTAGGGCAAAAGCTACCAACAGCGCTATTGCTCTGGAAGACCTGACAGGGATTCGGGAAAGGGTCAATCAACAGCCACGCAGCAAAGCCGAACGGCGCAGGGCCAACAGTTGGGCGTTTTATCAACTCCGTCAATTTTTGGAGTACAAGGCTCTGCGTGCGGGGGTTGCTCTGATTCTTGTGCCGCCTGCCTACACGTCGCAGACCTGCCACCGGTGTTTGCACATCCATCCCGACCCTGCGCAATCCTATCGCAGTGGAAAGAAGTTTAAGTGTGGACACTGTGGATGGGAAGGGGATGCGGATTTGAATGGTGCGAATGTGATTGCGCTTTTGGGGGCTGCCGTAAACCAGCCTAGAGGTTCGTGGTTGGCTTGCCAACTGCAGGGCTGCCGAAAGCCCGCCCTGTACTGCGAAGCAGTCAGGGTCGGGTAGTTTACAGAGAAACCGCGATCTGACCTCGCCGCTCTTCAAAATCGCTGATCAGCAGTCTCACCTCGATCTGCCATTCCCCCGCCAGGGCCAGAGGCACATTTTCCACCACAAATTGGCCAGGCCCATCCGGCGCTACAGTGCGGCGTAGAGGGGGGATCCCCTGTTCTGGCAGGGAAAACCCAAGGGTCAATTCCTGGGCCGGGACTCCCTTCACCTCAGCCCGAATTTGATTTTCCCCAGGACGACAGGGCAGAATCTTCAGGTGCAGGCTGCCTTCCGGCCAGTTCAAGCTCTCTTCACAACTGGTCTGCAAGCCCGACTCCAGTGGGGATCCCATGCCATGCCTTCCATGACTGGGAGGAGCCTGGGCCACCAGGAAGCTGGTCAAGGCCAGCACCAGCATCAGCCCCACCAACTCCAGGCGGACGATCCGGCGCAGCGACCGGCCCACCGTCTGCCCACCCTGTTGCAATGCCGGCACCAGCCGAAACTTGTTGTGGGCGCCCAACCCCACCATCATCAGCACCAGCAGCAGCTTGGCCCAGAGATACTGCCCATACGGATGATCCCAGTCCCAGCCGCGATGGATCCCACCCATCCCCACCCCCGCCAGGATAAGCCCCGGTACCGCCCAGGTGGCCACGTCAGAAAACCGTTGGATGATGCCTACAGATGGGTAGGGAGCAGATTCCTTGCCCAGCAGGCGCTCCAGCCCCCACAACCCTCCCAACCAGAAAGCTGAACCGGCCAGATGCAGCCCCAGCAGCGCCATTGTCCCCATCGGATGCTCACTGGTGAGAGCATGGCCAATGGGCAAAAAGGAGCCGAGCACCAACACTGACCCCATACCGCTGGCCCAGACGGCACCTCCCTCACAGGCCCAGATCAGGATCCCTAGCCCCACCAGCCGCAGCCCTGTACCCCAACCGTAGGGAGAAAGCATCACACGCAGCAGCTCTCGCCCATTAAAGTAAGGGTAGAGCTGGGCCAAATGCAGACTGAAGGCCACCGCGGTCAAACTGAGGGTGATCCAAGCTGTCGCAAAAGCCCAAGATCCGGCCTCGGCGTTTAACCGCCCCCGCAACAGTCGCCACCAGCCCAGCACCCCCACCACAAAAAGGCTGCCCAAGTAGATCCCCCAGCGCACCCCCACCAGCGGCCAGTACAAGGGATCCCTTCCTTGGGCGTGAGCTGTCCTCGCCGCCCGCAATTGCCCAGGATCGGCTGCCCCCACCTGGAAGGCAAACGATCCACTCACCGGATGGGAATCGGCAGAAATGGCCCGCCAACTGACGATGTAAACTCCCTCGGGGATCCCCTGCGGCAAATCCCCCTGCGGTGCGTTGCCGGTGCTCACCACGTTTTCCAAAGCTAGCGCCTGTCCGCTGCTACCCAAAACCTGGAGTTGCGTGATCCGCACCGGCTCATTGAAGACCAGCCGCACCTGGGCCGGAGCTTCCTGCAACACTGCCCCATCCTCTGGGAAGGTGGAGAGCAAGCTGGCATGGGCAAAAACGGGCTGGATCCCGGCCACCCACAGCAAGGCGCAGAGGATCCCAGACCAAATCCAAGCAAAACCCCTTTTGGGATGAAACATGCTCCTAAGCAGACCGCTTAGCGGGTACCGTGTCCATGGCCGTGCCCATGGCCTTGACCGTGACCCTGTCCACTGTCTCCACCTGTCAGCTTCAGCAGCGGAGCCGGCTCCGGCAAACTGTTGGGATCCTCGCCAGGCTGAGCCACCTGAATCCAGCGGTACATGCCCTGCTCGCACTCCTGAATCACTGGGATGGGGATGACCTCGCCGGGCCGATCCGGCAGCTTGGCGCGGATGCTGAACTCATCCATGAACTCATCGGGCAGCGAGCCGCCGCTCCAGATCACCTCGGCAACCGTTTCGGTAATCATCTTCCCATGCGACTCATAGGGGGTCTCCAGCGGCTTTTTGACCGTCTCGATTTTCCACAGGGGATGCACCATCGGCTTCACAGAGACGAATCCCTCCGGGATCTGCACCCGCAGGCGCACGGTCGGGGATCCATCGCAGCCATGGGGCACCCGAAAGGTGAGCTTGGCAAAGCTGCCCGCCGGGGCCTCTTTGGGATGGACGGTAACATGGGCCCAGGCAGAGGAAAGGGGTAAAAAACTCATTCCCAGGGCCAGCAGAGATTTCTTGGCCAGGGTCAAGTAACTTTGCAGACTGAACATTCGCAGATGCTCCTTATAAACCTGTAGGGAAAGAGAAAAATGCAGTGTTTGTTGGTCAAAACCTAGGGATGGTGATGGGATCCGTGGGATTCCATCAGGCTCATGCTGTGCTGGCCCCAACTGGAGAGACCCATGGACACCAGGCCGGCGCTGGCCAAGCCCATGGACACCAGCCCAAAGGAGAGAGCGCCCATGGCTACTAGGCCAATGGAGAGGATGCCGTGGGTGACCACGCCGATGGCTACCACCCCATGGGCAGAAATGCCCACCGCCACTAGCCCATGGGCTCCTATGCCCACTGAGAGAAGCTGGCGGCGGGATCCCTGTCCTTCACATCCCTGCTCGTGAGGCAGCCGCTCCGCCGGGCTTTCCTGCAGCAAGGCTGGATCTTGAGTCTTCTCTTTGGACACTAGCCTCTGCTCCAGTTGTGCTCAGCGCGATCCAAAACGTAGGCCGCCACCGCCTCGATCTCCTCCGGCTTGAGAATCTTGGCAAAAGCCGGCATGGCCCCTTTGCCGTTTCTCACTTGGGCCTGGATCAGCTCAGGGGTGTCTACGTGGTACTCATGAAGAGCCGCCAGAGAAAGGTTTTTCGCTGCCACCAAAGTGTTGCGCCCGTTCAAGTGACAACCCACACATTTGGCCTGAAAGACCTTGGCTCCCAAGGCCAAATCAGGCTCAGCAGAAGCCATTTGCGGGCCTAAAAAGAGGGCAAATACTGCCACCAAAAGCCCGATAAAAAGGTTGATCATTCGCACTTTCATCTCAGGGACTGACCGAAAACTAGCCTTTAAGGCCCGCCCATTATCCCAAGCCCGTTGGGCCAGGTCAAAAGACAGCCTGTCGAGTTTCCCCCGGCTACTATAAGGTCAGGATCCCCCGAAGCCATGAGCGGTCTGCCCCCCGATTTCATTCAGTTGGTGCGCCAAAAGGCCGACCTCGTGGAAGTGGTGGCCGAAAAAGTGGTGCTGCGCAAGCAGGGAAAGAACTTCGTTGGGCTTTGCCCTTTCCACAACGACCACAAACCCAGTTTTCAGGTCAGCCCCAGCAAGCAGATCTACAAGTGCTTCTCCTGCGGGGCAGGGGGAGATGTGCTGCGCTTTGTCATGCAGACCGAGCATCTCTCCTTTGCTGAGGCCGTGCGCCACTTGGCGCGGCGATACCACATCCCTCTGCCCACTCGCCACACCGAGACACAGCCCTTGGGATCCCTTGATGAGCGGGAGCTCTCCCACCGGGAAAAGCTGCTGGAGATTTTGGCCATGGCTGCCGATTTTTATCGGCATGCCCTCCGATCCCAGCTAGGATCCGCCGCCCGCCAGTACCTGCACAGCCGCCACCTGAGCGAAGAAACTTTGCAAAAATTTCAAATCGGCTTTGCTCCCCCCGGCTGGCAATCTCTCTACGAATACTTGGTCAACCACAAGCGCCAACCGGTCAAACTTTTAGAAGAGGCTGGATTGCTGGTTCCCCGCCAGCAGGGATCCGGCCACTACGACCGCTTTCGCAACCGGATCATGCTGCCCATTTTCGATGTGCAGGGGCGGGTGATCGGGTTTGCCGGCAGAGCCTTGGGGGAGTCAGGACAGCCCAAGTACCTCAACTCTCCAGAAACAGAGCTTTTCAACAAAAGCCAGGTGGTCTATGGCCTCAACTTTGCCCGCGATGCCATTGCCAAAGCCGATCAAGTCCTGGTGGTGGAAGGCTATTTCGATGTCATCGCCCTGCATCAGGCGGGGGTTGCCTATGCCGTAGCCGCTATGGGCACCGCTTTGACGCCCCACCAGGTGAAGATCCTGCTGCGCTACACCCAATCGAAGCGGCTGATCCTCAATTTTGATGCGGATCGGGCCGGTTTGAACGCCGCCAACCGAGCCATTGAAGCCGTTGAAGAACAAGCGCGGCGCGGAGAAATCGAGCTGCGCATTCTCACCCTTCCTGAGGGCAAAGATGCCGACGAATTTTTGCGGGAGTACAAGAGCTCGGCCCCGCCGACGCGAGCGGTTTCTGAACTGCAAACCCTGATCGAGCAAGCTCCCCTGTGGCTGGATTGGCGAATTGAACAGGTGTTGGCCGGTCGGGATCTGAGCCGGGCCACCGATTTTCAGCAGGCCCGTCAAGCCCTTGTGCAACTGCTGGCCGGTTTGGGTGGACAATGGCGCTCTTTGTATTTGCACAAAGTGGCAGAATTGCTCAGCCGCGGCAACGGTCGCCTCAGTCGAGATTTGGAAGAAGACCTGCGCCGAGCCGTGCGGCAGTACCGCTGGGCCAAACCCCGGCAACCTTCCCTCAATAAGGGATCCAAACTCTTGCAATCTGAGTCCCATCTTTTGCAGATCTTTCTGCATTTTGGCGAGTATCGCCACGAAATTCGGCAAACTTTGCTGGAGCGAGAGCTGCAATTTAGTTTTCGCCCCCACCGGGAGCTGTGGCAGCGGATCTTGGAACTGATCTCGGCACAGCCGGAGCTGGAAGACCGGGGAGAGACTTTGCTGACGGCTTTGCGCACCCTCTGTGCCCAAGATGAGCAGCTCAACGAGCGCCTCAGCCATCTGCTCTGGTTGGACGAAAACACCCGCGTAGCCCTGATGCGTCCACGGATGGTGGTGCGGGCCGCCATTGCCAACATGGAGCTGGAAATTCGCCAGAAGCGCTACCGCTACTGGACCCAACTGTGGGATCAAGCCTTTTCCGAAGGCAACACTGCCCTGGCCGCCCAGTACCAGGCCAGCATCCAGCAGGAATACCAAGCGATTCAGGCGCTGCAGCGGCAGGTGCAACTGAGCCTGGAAGACATGTCGGAAACTGCACTGGCCGAAGATCTATAGTCATTTCGATTTAAACCTAAACCCATAACCCAATACGGGGCCAGAAGGCTTCCCTCAATAGCCCAGGCGTCTCACCCTAAACTGAACAGCACTCTAAACTGAACGACTGTAGTGGCTGATGGACGGCCTGTTGGTGCTCAAAAGGGCTTCGCTCCCCTAGCGCGAGATCAGCTCCGCTTGCAACCGCTCCCGGGCCACCTGCAAAGCCTCTGCCAATTTCTCCGGCTGTTTGCCCCCAGCTTGGGCCAAGTTGGGCCGTCCGCCACCACCGCCCCCAGTCAGTTTGGCGATCTCGCCGATGAAGGATCCCGCCTTCAGGCCAAGTTGCTGCACAGCAGGGCTAAAGGCAGCCACCAGGCTGACCTTGCCGGCTTCCGGCACCGATCCCAGCACCACTGCCCCTTCCCCCAGCTTGGAGAGCAGATGCTCGGCAGCGGTTTTGAGGGCCTCAGGGGTGGTGGATCCCAGCTCGGCCACCAGCACCTTGAGATCTCCGACGGCAACCGCCTGGGCCAGCAGACCTTCGGCCTGTAGCAAGGCCAACTGGCTGCGCACCTCCTCCAGCTCCTTCTGAGCAGCTTTCAGCTCCGCCTGTAGGGCGGCAACCCGCTCCGGCAGTTCCTGGGGCTTGGCTTTAAATTGAGCGCTCAGCTCCCGCACCACCCTGTCCCGTTCGTTCAGGTATTCCAGCACAGCCGGCCCGGCCACGGCCTCGATGCGGCGGATCCCAGCAGCCACTCCCGTCTCGGCGATGATCTTGAACAGGCCAATCTCGGCGGTGTTGTTGACATGGGTGCCGCCACACAGCTCCATCGACACCCCCGGAAAGTCGATCACCCGCACCTCAGCGCCGTATTTTTCCCCGAACATGGCCACGGCACCTCTGGCTTTGGCTTCGGCCAAGGGCATGATCGCCACCTGAGCAGCATGGGCCTCGGCGATCCAGGTGTTCACCAAGTTCTCGATCTGTTCCAGCTCCTCAGGGGTGACTGGCCGGGATAGGGTGAAATCAAAGCGCAGCCGGTCAAAGGCCACCAGGGATCCCGCCTGACCAATCGAGGGATCGACAATTCTTTTCAGGGCCGCCTGCAGCAGGTGGGTGGCGGTGTGGTGGGCTTGGGCGCGCCGCCGACAGGCCAGGTCGATTTGGGCTTGGACGGGATCCCCCACCCGCAGGATCCCGCGTTCCACATGGCCAAAGTGAACGAACAGATCCCCTTGCTTTTGCACATCTTCAATCCGCACCAGCAGGCCGTCCCCAGAAAGGTAGCCCCGGTCGCCAATTTGCCCGCCGGACTCGGCGTAGAAGGGCGTGCGATCCAAAACGATCTGCACTGCCTGCCCTGCCTCCACTTGGGGCACCGATTTCCCCTCGACCAACAGGGCCTCGACCACGCCGCGGGCAGAAGATTGGCTGTATCCCAAAAACTCCGTTTGGCTGAGGAAATCCGCCAGCTCGTCCAGGGATCCCTGGGCTGTGAGGTCGATGGTTTGGTGGGCGGCGCGGGCCCGCTGCCGCTGTTTCTCCATTTCTTGTTCAAAGCCCTCCAGATCCACGCTGAAGCCGTGTTCCTGGGCAATTTCTTGGGTTAGCTCCAGCGGAAAACCGTAGGTATCGAAGAGCTTGAAGGCGTCGGCGCCGGAGATCTGCTTTGGCGAGCTGCTGTCACGGCGGGAAGATTCGACGGCAGTAAACAAATCCAGCAGTAGCCGTTCCCCCCGCTCCAGGGTTTTGAGAAACTGCTCTTCCTCCCGTTGCAGCTCGGTCTTGATCAGGGTTTCTCGCTCCCGCACCTGAGGATAGGCAGCCTCGGCCAACTGAATCGCGGTCTCGATCACCGGGATGGTGAAAGGCTCGCCGATCCCCAGCAACCGACCGTGGCGCACCATCCGCCGGATCAGCCGCCGCAGCACATAGCCCCGATCCACATTGGAAGGAAGCACCCCATCGGCAATCAAATGCATCACTGCCCGCGCGTGATCCCCGATCACCTTCAGGGAGATTTGCTGCTCCGGGTCGGCCTTGGAGTAGTTCAGCCCGGCGATCCCAGCCGCCGTTTGAATGATGGGAAAGATCAAGTCCGTCTCGTAGTTGTTGGGCACCCCCTGCAACACTTGGGCCAACCGCTCCAACCCCAGGCCGGTGTCGATGTTTTGCTTGGCCAGCGGCATCAGGTGACCTTCGCTATCCCGGTTCAGCTCCATGAACACCAGGTTGTAGATCTCCAGAAAGCGGGAGTCATCCTCCAAATCGATCCGCTCATCCCCCAGCTCTGGCTTGAAGTCGTAGTAGATCTCAGAACAAGGGCCACAGGGGCCGGTGGGGCCGGCAGCCCAGAAATTATCCGCCTCTCCCATGCGCTGGATGCGGTGGGCCGGGATCCCTACCTCATCTCGCCAGAGGGCAAAAGCCTCCTCATCTTCGCGAAAGACGCTCACCACCAGCCGTTCCGGGGGCAGGCCGAACACCTCCGTCACCAGCTCCCAGGCCCAGGCGATGGCCTCCTTTTTGAAGTAGTCGCCAAAGCTGAAGTTGCCCAGCATCTCGAAGAAGGTGTGGTGGCGCGCCGTTCGGCCCACGTTCTCGATGTCGTTGGTGCGCACACATTTCTGGGCCGTTGTAACCCGTGGGTACTCCGGATCCCGTTGCCCCAGGAAAATGGGCTTAAAGGGCAACATGCCGGCAATGGTCAGCAGCACCGTCGGATCTTCCGGCACCAAGGAGGCGCTGGGCAACACCTGGTGGCCCCGCTGAGCGTAGAAGTCCAGAAAAGTTTGCCGAATGGCGGCACCGGAAAGCGCTGGAAACATGACAGGCGAAGATGGCTGTATTCATCAATTCTAAGTTTTCCCTCTGCAGGGCAGTCCAGCCCTTGTTGTTCTCCTCTGTTCCACCAAACCCCATCCGCCGAAAACCTAAGCGATTTGTCCGATTAACCTCAGGGCGGGCAGACGCTAAGATCAGCCTATCTGAGGCAGTTGTGCAAGATTTGTTTCTTCTTGGTCTAACCTGTATGTATCTCTCACAACTTGCCTGCCGACTTCTTGGCTCCGTCTCGGTTGTCCGGATCGCCAGCCGGTAACCCCAAACTGGTATGCTCACTTGCTACTGCCTTAACCCTGCCTGTTTGCACCCGGAAAACCCGGCGGATGCCTCTACCTGTGCCTCTTGTGGCCATCCCCTCCTGCTGCGCAATCGCTACCGGGCCTTCAAGCGCATCGGCCAGGGGGGATTTGGCTCTACCTTTTTGGCGCGGGATGAGGACATGCCCTCCAAACCTTGGCGGGTGATCAAGCAGTTGCGCCCGGTCGAGGGATCCCCGCAACTGGCCAAGCTGGCGGAGGAGCTCTTCAATCGCGAGGCCCAAGTGTTGGAGCGCCTGGGCGAACATTCGCAGATCCCCAAGCTCTACGCCCACTTTCAGGAAGGCGGCAAGTTCTACTTGGTGCAGGAATTTATCCAGGGCACCACCCTCTCCCAAGAAATGCGTCGCAATGGGCCCTTTTCCGAAGAACAAACCCGGCAGGTGATGCAGGAGGTGCTGCTGATCCTCAGCTATGTCCACAGCCAAAACACGGTTCACCGAGACATTAAACCCGCCAACCTGATTCGTCGCAAAGAAGATGGTCGATTGGTGCTGATCGACTTTGGGGCCGTCAAGCAGCTCGGCCCGGGCCAGGATTCGGCAGAAGAGGCGACGGCCATTCGCTCGCTGGGCTTTTCTCCCCCGGAGCAAGTAGCCGGCCAGGCGGTCGGTCCCTCTAGCGATCTCTACGCCTTGGCTGCCACCTGCATCAACTTGATGACGTTGGAATCTCCGGCCAAGTTTTATAACCATGAAACGGGGCAGTGGGATTGGTCGGATGAACTGCAGCTTAGCCCGGAATTCGACGCCATTCTGCACCGCATGTTGCAGCCGGCCATCAATCAGCGCTTTGCCACCGCCACCGAGGTCTTGCGGGCGCTGCAAGGGATCCCGGTGGAAGAGGCAGGCGGCCCGATCTCTCAGCCGATTGTGTTGCCCGGCTCTCCCCTGTCTGCCAATCCCAGCACATCGGTGATCTCCGGCTACTGGGCCAAGCGCCGCTCGGGTGATTTCGTGCCCACACCCCTACCTCAGTTCACTGCAGGGGGAATGACAGCCAGCAGCCCGCTATCCATCCCCTCTGAGTGGGGGAGCACCACCGGTTTTACCCAACTGGGCCGAGCCAGCAGCATCACAGGCGGCGGACGGATCAAGCCGGCCACCCCACCGCGGATCCCTTCCATGGCGGGAGCGGATCTGCGGGGAAAGTCCTTTGCCAACCAAAACCTAGCCGGCTATGATTTGCGCCAGGCCGATCTGCGGGGGGCCGATTTCTCAGGGGCCAACTTGCAGGGGGCGGATCTGCGCGGGATCCTCTTCAACACCCCTCAACCCCATTGGCTACGGGTTTTGAGCCAACTGTCTGGATCGGCCAAAACATTGGGAGGGATCCTGACAGGCTTGGGGGGGCTGCTGGGCTCAGGGATCCTGGCCTTTTTGCTTGTCCGCCTGACCACGGGCAATTTGGTTTATGCGTTAGGAGCGGCTGGGATCGCCTTGGTGGTGGCCAGCTCGGTGATCTGGTCGATGGGCGGTGGGGTTCGTTTGGCTCGATACCCAGAAGAAAAGAGCAAGCGCTTCACCAACTTTTGCAAAGCAGATCTGCGAGGGGCACAGATGGACGAGAAGCTGCGGAAGTTTGCCCGTCGGCAGGGAGCCATTTTGAGCTGACGCAGGGCGGACTGCGGATCTGGCGGATCTGGAATTTTGCGTTGCGATCTTTAACTTTATAGATCTTCAATGGTTTTATAGTTGTTTCAGGTTAGGATGAGACATCTGGGCTACTGCTCGCGCCGGCGGGACGGAGTCCTTAGAAAAGCCTTCTGGCCCTCCGCATTCAACGCTTTGTCCTAGTTTGAATCGAAATGACCACAAAACCATAAAAGAGACAAGTTCAAGAGCTCAAGCCATTGAAGGGGGTGGGGAAGCCCATCTGCGAAGCGATTGATTGACCTGTTCCATCAAAGCTCGGCAGGCTACGGTTTTGCCCTGTTGCCGATCCCCAGCTTGGTCGTAAAAGACAATACCATCGGCCCGGGAAAGGCCCAACGCCAAGAACAACAGCTCCAAAACCCCAAAAGAAGCGGTCTCCAGCTCCGGCGCTCGATCCTTGAGCTCTGCCAGCGTGGTGTGGGCATCTTCCAGGTGGCCGAAGGCCGGGATCCACAGATGAGTTGCCGGCTCGGATCCCTCTGAGGACAAAGACTCCGCCTCGCCAGCAGCAGGCTCCTCGACCACCCGCACCGTCAGCCAGCCGCCATCGGGGTAGCGCAAGGTGGTGTATTGCAGGTGATCCAGGTGTTGGGCCACCTGGGTGAGCACATCCGCCACCTGTTGCATCGCCGCCGTTGGGATCCCATTTTGGGGAGCGGTATCCACAAGGGTTGCGGCCTGTGCTGCCAGACTAACCACCATGATTGACAACAATCCTCATCCACATCCAGAATAGATATTCGCAGCGATTGGGGCTGTAGTTCAATTGGTTAGAGCACCGCCCTGTCACGGCGGAAGTTGCGGGTTCGAGCCCCGTCAGCCCCGTACTCCTAAAACACTCTAGCTTAGTCGCTCCCCTGCAGCCCTCACATTTCCAGACTGATCTGATTTCTTGATTTCTGACGGTGACTGCTGCACAATGCGGCCGGCTCAGGGTTCAAGTTTCGGCGGTGGGGTATGGAAAGCCCGCCCTAAAATGGGGCTTAGTCCAGGGGAAAAACCATGCAGTATCGCAGATTTGGGCGTACCGAGCTGCCTATGCCCGTGCTGAGCTGTGGTGGCATGCGCTATCAACACAGCTGGCAAGATACTCCTTGGTCAGGGATCCCAGCGGCAAGCCAGCAGAACCTGGAGGCGACGATTCGCCGGGCCTTGGAGGTGGGCATCAACCACATCGAAACTGCCCGCGGCTATGGCACTTCTGAAATGCAGTTGGGCCGCATTTTGCCGCTCTTTCCCCGGCAAGATCTGATTGTGCAGACGAAAATTGGCCCCAGCGCCGACCCGCAGCAGTTCCTGGCCAAGTTCGAGCAATCGATGAGCTACTTGAACCTCGACTACGTGGATCTGCTGGCCATCCACGGGTTGAACACCTGGGAAGACTTGGAGCACAGCCTGCGTCCAGGGGGGTGTCTGGAGGTGTGTCAGCGCCTGGTACGGCAGGGGCGGGTGCGTTTTGTCGGCTTCTCCACCCATGGGCCGACGGAGTTGATCGTGGAAGCCATACGGTCAGGGGGCTTCGATTACGTCAACCTGCACTGGTATTTTGTCAACCAGACCAACTGGCCTGCCATTGAGGCCGCCGCTCAGCAGGATATGGGGGTATTCATCATCAGTCCCTCGGATAAGGGGGGCAAGCTTTACGATCCGCCCGCCAAGCTGGTGCAGTTGTGCCAACCCCTCAGCCCGATGGTCTTCAACGACCTGTTCTGTCTGTCCCATCCCCAGGTTCACACCCTCAGCATTGGGGCGGCCCGACCCAGCGATTTTGATGAGCACCTGCAGGCGGTGGAGTTATTGGATCGGGCTGATGAGCTGTTGCCGCCGATCCTGGCCCGCCTAGAGCAAGCTTTGATCGAGCAGGTGGGGGAACACTACGCCAAAACTTGGCACCAGGGCCTGCCTCGCTACGACCAAACCCCCGGACAAGTGAATATCCCGTTCATTCTGCTGCTGCGCAATTTGGTCTTGGCCTATGACTTGGTGGACTATGCCAAGAGCCGTTACAACCTGTTGGGCAATGCCGGCAGTTGGCTCCCCGGCCAGCGGGCAGACAAAGTGGATGCCGAAGCCCTGCGACCTTATCTTATCCACAGCCCCCACCGCGACCGGATCCCGGCTTTGTTGCAAGAAGCCCATCGCCTGCTGATACATTTACGCTGAACACTGCTGAGCATTACTGCTCAGCGGTGAAGCGATAGCATTCTGTCCGTTTCCGTTGTCACTACGCGACGCTGACGCGACCGCGTTAGCGGGACGGAGTCCAAACAGAAAGGCGGTATCCCGCAAAGCTCTGAGCATAACACCCAGAGCGCCTTGCCAATCTCGTGGTAGCCTGTGGTTGCACTTTGGGCATCTAAA
>NZ_JBSSBO010000018.1:0-52589 GCF_054058915.1 Thermostichus sp. MS-CIW-41 | reverse complement strand
TCTTTCCCAATGTTAACTCTCTCTTCTGTCTGTAAAAAAGCCAATATCTTCTGCCATTTGTTTTCATCTAAAAAAACCAACTTCATCCTCTTTCCTCTATAAATTATTCTCTCTATCCTAACATAAGATCAACACGACCTAGTTGAATCGCAACAGAACTTGAAAGCCAGCCGTGAATTCAACGGCAAATCCCTCGTACAGTCCACAGCCTAGCCGACGCCGCCTACCCCCCAGAAGTGCCGCTGTTCCCCCCAGCGTCAACAAAGCCTAGTACCCAGGAATGCTGGGGAAGGGAAACCACCTGTCCAGTTGTTCTGTCGGGGGTCGTAGACCTAGACAAGTGGCGTGGGGTAGGAATACCCAACCGCGAGGTAAAGACTCCATCCCGCTGACGCCAAGGGAAGCCCGCGCTCTGTCCGTAGGACGAGCGCCGGGAGGATGTCACGAATGCTAGGGTCTGTAACAGAGGGGAGCTTGCTCAAGATCGACAGGGATCCTTGGCCAGCCGAGCCAGAGCCTCCAAATCAGCACCCACCACGCGGTTGAGAATCCATTCGGGATGTTGCTGGGCACCCATGCGTCGATAGAACTCTATCGCCGGCTGATTCCAATCCAAAACCATCCACTCCAGCCGCCCATATCCTTTGGCCACCGCCTCCTGAGCCACCCGCGCCAAGAGCGCTTTGCCAATGCCTCTGCCGCGAAACTCCGGCAACACGAACAGATCCTCAAGGTAAATCCCTGGTCGGGTCAGGAACGTGGAAAAATTGCGGAAGTAGAGGGCAAATCCCACCGCTTGCCCCTCCACTTCTGCCAACAACGCCGAGGCCAAAGCCTCTGGGCCAAACAAATAGTGGCGCAACAGATCAGCGGATCCCGTTACCAGGTGGCTCAGCTTCTCGTACTCGGCCAAGGCGCAGATGAGGTCAAACAAAACGGGCACATCTAAGGCGGTGGCAGGACGGATTTCCATACTTTTGCCTGGCTTCACAACCAATTCCTTGAATTTCCTGAGATACCGGCACGAGAACAGACCACAGTTTATTCTTGTTGTGGACAGAACGCCCAGGCAGCATCTTTTGGACGCGCAGCGTGGTGGGGGCAGCGGCAGGGGCCCAGAGGACTCACCGCACAAGGCAGGTAGGGTGACCGAGAAAAGTAACGGCAGAAGGGATCCCAGGCCGAGTCAGAAAAGAGAGTTGGCATGGCCCGGCGCTCGTCCCCGATTGAGAGGCGGCGGGATCCCCTCTTTTCCAGCAGAGGGATCAACTGAGCCCAGAACGTTAGCCCCAACCACAAGCCAACTCCCACTCAGCGCTTGCACAATTGCCCTCCCCCGTCGGCCAACAGCGTTGTCTTCCAACCAGAATCAGCCTCGGCCAGCCTGCTTGCCCAGGACTAGCGTGGCAGCCCGTTTTGGAGCTGTCCTTCCCTGCCGGCAAGAACCCGAGAAAAACCGATTAGAGTGAAATATGGACTGACCCGCTGAGCCTTCCGATTCCATGACCACCTCCACCCTTGATGCTGCTGCCATCCTTGAAGCGTTGCGCCCTGTTCAAGATCCGGAGCTGCGCCGCAGCCTGGTGGAACTGAACATGATCCGGGATATTCGCGTCGAGCCTGGGCGAGTGGCCTTTACCCTGGTACTGACCACGCCGGCCTGCCCTTTGCGGGAATTCATTGTGGAGGAGTGCAAAGCTGCCATCCGCCGGCTGACCCCCATCGAAGCCATTGATGTTACGGTAACGGCAGAAACCCCCCGTTCCCCTTCCCTGCCGAATCGCCAGTCCATCCCCGGTGTGCGCAACATCATCGCCATTTCCAGCGGCAAGGGGGGAGTGGGCAAAACTTCGGTGTCGGTAAATGTGGCGGTGGCGCTGGCCCAAAGTGGAGCGCGGGTGGGGCTGCTGGATGCCGATATTTACGGTCCCAATGTGCCGCTGATGCTGGGCCTGCAGGATCGGTCTCTGGTTGTGCAAAAACGGGAAGATGGCGGCGAAGACATCTTCCCCTTGGAAAATTACGGCGTCAAGATGGTGTCGATGGGCCTCTTGGTGGGACGGGATCAGCCGGTGATCTGGCGGGGGCCAATGTTAAACGGGGTGATCCGGCAATTTCTCTATCAGGTGCAGTGGGGAGAGTTGGACTACTTGATTGTGGATATGCCCCCCGGCACCGGCGATGCCCAATTGACCCTAGTGCAGGCAGTGCCGCTGGCAGGAGCTGTGATCGTCACCACGCCCCAATCGGTGGCCCTGCTGGACAGCCGCAAGGGCTTGAACATGTTTCGGCAGTTGGGGGTGCCCATCCTGGGCATTGTGGAAAACATGAGCTACTTCATCCCGCCCGACCTGCCGGATCGCCAGTACGATATTTTCGGCTCAGAAGGGGGAGAGACCACGGCCCGCGAGCTTGGTGTCCCGCTGCTGGGGCGGATCCCGCTGGAAATCGCCCTGCGCCAAGGGGGAGATATGGGTACGCCTATTGTCATCGGCCAACCTGAGTCGGCTTCAGCCCGGGCCTTGAAGCAGATTGCCAAAACCTTGGCAGGCCGCGTTTCCATGTTGGCTTTGGGGGCAGGCTAGAAGCGCTCTGCTTCCACCAACGAGACCCCGAAGCTGCGTCCTCCCACCACAATCCCCTCTTGGGCTTTGCCGCGCACGGTTACAGTGCTGTTCATGGCCGGCAGCCCCTTGTCGGTGATGACCCAAAGGGAACCGCTGTTGTCTTGGAGCTCATACACACCCTGGCCGAACACCCCTATCTGGTTCACCACGCGACCGCGGACATACACATCGGTGTAGCGGGAGGGATTTTGCTCTACGGTGGCGATGGGAGTTGTGCCGATGCCCAGCCGCGCCAGTTGCCCACACCCTGCCAGGGCTAAGCTGAGGCCCAGCAGGAGCGCCAGGGATCCGCCGCGGAACGATTGGCCGAGTCGCTGTTTCATGGGTTGCTTCCACTGACGAGCACCTGCTCCCACCATAGCAAGCCGGCAGCCGATCCACGGCCAAGTCAGAACTTCTCGCCAATGCCGAAGTGCAGTTGGCCTTGGCCGGCTCCGCCTTGCCCAACCGCGTAGTCGATGCGCAGCGGCCCCAAGGGAGATTGGATGCGAATGCCGACCCCCAGCCCCAAACCACTGCCCGGCTTGTTGCGCACCGCTGCGGGATTGCCGGCCACCGCAGCTCCACTGCCCAGATCAGTGCCGTAGTCGGCGAAAACCACGGCTCCCACCGGGTCAAAAAGGGGGAAACGCAACTCGGCGGTTGCCGTAGCAAAGCTGCGACCGGAACCGATACCCCCCTCAAAAAAGCCCCGCACCGAGTTGCCGCCACCAATGGCAAAAGCATCGTAGGGAGCCAAGTCGCCGATGGTCGTGCCTGCTCGCACATCAAAGGCCAATACCTGCGGTCGCTCGCTGCGGGTTTCAAACAGGTTGACGGGAATGAACTGGCTGTAGCCGGCCTCGAGGCGGTTGGCATTCAAGCCATTTTGAAACAGACGTACCGACTGTTCTGTGGAGATGCGAAAGACCGAGCCCTGGCTGGGGCTGTTGGGGTTGTCGCGGGCGTCGTTGACAAGGCCGAGGCGCAGGGTGGTGTAGCTGTCTTGGCCGCTCTCGCTGAAGGTAATCGGGTTGCCCAGCACATCGAAGCGCTGCTGCTCCCCGTTGCTGTTGCGAGCTTCTACAAATTGGATGCGGGTGCCCAAGCTGGCCCGCCAATTGCCCCCAATCGGGCGAGAGAAAGTCACCCCGCCGCCAAGACGGTTGATGCGCACGGGATCCCCGTTGGGCAGGGTCAATCCCTCATTGAAGACAAAGCTAGAACTTTGCTGGTTGGAGATGTTGACGTTGTAGGAGGTGGGGATCTCCAGCGTGGCAATCCGCGGGTCGGTGAAGTTCAAATCGAAGAGGGTTTCGTTGGTGCCCACCTGCACGTTGAAGCTGGCACTCTGGTTGTTGCCGCCCAAGTTTTGTTCGGAGACGTTGAGGCCGGCGAAGACCCCTGTGGCGGAGCTAACGCCGATGGTGCCGCCCAAGGTACCGGTGCGACGTTCTTCCACGTTCACCACCACCACCACCTTGTCGGGATCCTGGCCGGGGTTGAGCCCCACATTCACATCTTGAAACAGGTTGAGATTAAAAACCGCCTGCAGGTCTTCCTGAATTTGGTTGCGGTTAAACACATCCCCCGGCTTGGACTTCAACTCGCGGGTAATGATGAAGTCACGGGTTTTGGTGTTGCCCTGAACGCGAATATCCTCGATCACCCCTTCGGCGATTTCCAGGGTGATGGTGCCGTCTTCAGAGGAGCGCACATCCGTAACCTTGGCCAGCACGTAGCCCTTGTCGGCGTACCACTGTTCAATCTCGGCCACCGCCGATTGCAGCTCGCCGAAGTTGAGCACCCGCCCTTCCTGGTCGGCAAAGGCGGCCCGCAGCACTTCCGGATCCAGAACTTTCGCCCCTTCTGTGCGCACCGCTTTGAGAATGGGGTTGGGCTTGACCTCAAAGGTGACCCGCACTCCCAAGGGTGTATCGGAAGGCACCGCCCGCACATCGGCAAACAAACCGGTGGCAAACACGGCATTGATGTCTTCCCGCAATTGAGAGCGGGTGGAAACCTCGCCGGCGCGGGTGCGGATGACGCTGTAAACCCGGTTGATCAGCTCCGGATCTTCAGTGCCCTCAACCACTACCTCCGCTACCAACACTTCTGGCTCGCCGGCAGTGGGGGGTGGGGTGGGGGAGGGCTGGGCGGGGGTGTCGCCACCGGTGCGCAGGTCAAGGGTGCCGGGCTGGGGAACCGATTGCGCCCAAGCCGGGGATCCCATCAGCAGAGCGCTACGGGACGCTTCAGCAAACGCAAAAGCGGTGCAGAGCACCATCCCGCGGGTGAGCGCTGAAGTTAGCCAAGGGCGAAGTTGCCTGGAACGATTCATGGGGATCCCTCGCACACCAAAAAGCAAGATTGCAGAGCCGGGCCAAGCTTGCGTTAAAACCCTCTGCCGCCCAGCAGCGGACAATTGCCCTGGATTATATCAATCCCCATCCACCCAGATCCGAGCGTGGCCGCGAACCGGATTGCGGACTTGGGCAGTCTGGAGTGCAAAAAGCAGCCTCCCCCGCTCAAGGCAGGCGCAGGGATCCCCTACAGCGCTGGCCGCAAGACCTCGGCTCGACTTCCTCGGCAGCTAGGTTGACTTGGGAGTTGAGGATGACGACGGTGATGGGAGCAGGAGTGGGAGGCAAAGAGCGGCTGCTCCTCCAGCCCCAACTGTCAGCGTACTGTTGTGGGGGAACGTTGGGCAGGATCAGGACGGTGTTTTGCAGGACGTTGCTTTGCAGGGTGGTGGCGTTGCCGTTCAGGATCGCCATCTGCTGGGTGTGGGAAGTCTGAGCCAGGACGGCTGGAGCAAACCCGAAGCCGAGCAGAGCTGCCACTCCGGGGAGGAGGAGTTGGGTGGACAACATCGAGGATTCTCCACAAGACGCCAGGATGCCGACACTTTAGCCTGCTTTGCCCTCCGCTGAGTTGCCGCAAAAAAGCAAAAAAAGCTACGTGATGGGGAGGGATCCCTGCTGGGGACGTACAGCCGCGCGGCCCAGGCCCACAAAAAAGCCTGCAGAGGGTACTCTGTGCAGGCCCGTCTTGCTCGTCTGGATTGTCTTGATGGAGCTGATACATTCACGCTGAACTCTCCTGAACATGGTTCAGGAAAGAAGCGATCGCATCCTGCCTATCTCTGTTCGCGTCAGCGGGACGGAGTCCAAACAGGAAGGCGGTATCCCGCAAAGCCCTGAGGAATACCCCCCGAGCGCTTTCCCCCTTCACTTCCCGGCAACCGTTGCGGTGGACTCAAGGATCAGGGGGAAACTTGGTCTACTATATCCCTCTCAATGACTTTTGCCAAACCGCCTAAAGCTCAGTAAATTCAGCAAAGTTCAGGGTTTTGGGGGTTAGAGGCATGCTCAGAAGGAGAAACCGGCCCCCGCTCAGGAGCCGCAGGGGAAAATCAGCTCTCCGGCTCAAACACCTTCAGATCCACCACCTTCCCCCCTTGGAAAGTCCAGTGGGCAAAGGTGCCGGCCACCTCCCCATTCTCATCGAAGTTGATGGATCCAGAGGCGCCGGTGTAGAAGATGTCTTCCCCTTTGCCGATCAGCTCCACCGCCTTGGCCCACTCTCCAGGCAGGATCTCGGTGCCAGGCGGATTGGCCACTTCCCGCAAGGCATCTCGAACAGCGGTGCCATCGGTGCTGCCGGCTTTCTGAATGGCCAGAGCCAGGACAAAAGCGGCATCGTAGGCGGTGTCGATGTAGGGGGTGGGGGGCAGCTCCCCGTAGGCGGCTTTGTAGGCTTCGGCAAAGATTTGGTAAGCCTTGCTATCGGTGAGGGCCTGAGGCGAAACGCCGATGGATCCCTCTAGCTTTTCGGCTCCCACCTGGGCTGCCACGTCGGGAGAGCGCATGCCATCGGTGAAGACAAAGCGGTCAAACAGTCCTTCTTCCAAAGCTTGCCGCAAAATGACCACACCGTTTTCGGGGTAGCCAATCAGCACCAACGCCTGGGGATCCCCTTCCTTCAGTTGGGTCAGCTCACTGCGGTAGGAAGCCTTGCCGGGCTCGTAGGGAACCGACTTGGTGATGGTGCCGCCCCGCTTTTCAAAAGCCGTCTTAAAGCTGTCGGCCAGGCCCTGGCCGTAGTCGTTGTTAATGTAAATAATGGCCAGGCGCTCCAGCTTCTCTTCACGGGTGATCTGGGCCAAGGCCACCCCTTGGTAGGCGTCGGAAGGAACCGTGCGAAACAGAAAATCGTTGTCCTCCAGAGTGGTGATGGTGGGGGCGGTGGAAGCGGGGGAAATTTGCGGGATCCGATTGGGAACAGAAACCGTCGTGGCCACCGGGATGGTGATGCCACTGCCCAAGGCGCCGATGATGCCGGCCACCTTCTCCACGTTGACCAACCGCTGAGCTGCGTCGATAGCCGGCTGAGCCGACGTCTGGTCATCCGCTTCGACCACTTGGGCAGGGGATCCCAAAATGCCACCGGCGGCGTTGATTTGGTCAATCGCCAGCTTGATCCCTTTGAGGCAGTTTTCCCCGAAGGCCTGCAGATCCCCGGTAAGAGACATCAAGGCCCCGATTTTGACCGGCCCCTGAGTGGCCTGCTGAGCCGTGCTGGGCAGCAGAGTGGTGGCAAGAGCAGCAGCCGTCAGGGCAGCCGCCGCCGCAAAGGCCCGTCGGGTGAGTTTGTTCATGGGAGACATAACCAACAACCTCCTATGAGGGAAGAGAAAGTAGAACTCAGATCCCAAAAGTCAAGCAAGTGTTGAACCGTAGCAGTCAGACGTTGGCTCACCTCAAAGCGTTCCCCACTTCCTCAAGAAAAGATGGCTCCGGGAAACAGGCGGGCCAGACTCAGGATCTCGCCCGTTCCTTGGCTGCTGTAGGGCTGGCTGCGGCCTCCAAAGGCAGTTGCCCCTGTAGGAATCCAGGAAGGATAATGGGCAAACTCGGCCATTGGGCTCATTATATTTTGAGAAATACTGAACTCATCGGTCGGCGGGGTTTTCCCAAGGCAGCGGCGTGATTGTTATCGACGACATCTCCAAGCGGTTTGGCGGCATTAGCGCGGTGGATCACTGTTCCTTCCGCATCGAAACCGGTCGGATTACGGGCTTGATCGGCCCGAATGGGGCCGGGAAGACCACGCTCTTTAACATCATCGCCGGGTTTATTCGGCCCAGCAGCGGGCGCATCTGGCTAGATGGGGAAGACATCACCGGCCTGCCCCCTCACCATCTGTTCCGTCGAGGGCTGGTGCGCACCTTTCAGATCCCGCGGGAGTTTGGCCGCATGACCGTCTTGGAGAACTTGATGGTGGTTCCCCCCAACCAGATAGGGGAAAACCTGTTCGCCACTTGGTTCGGTTGGCGGCGGGTGCAACGACAAGAACGCAACCTGCAAGCTCGGGCCGAAGAGGTTCTGGAACGGCTGAACCTGATCCATCTGCGGGATCAACTGGCCGTCACCCTTTCCGGGGGGCAAAAAAAACTCTTGGAACTGGGACGTACCTTGATGACCGATGCACGGGTGATCCTGCTGGACGAGCCGGGGGCTGGCGTCAACCGCACCCTGCTGGCGGATTTGATGCGCTTTATCGAGTATCTCAACCGCGAGCGGGGCTGCACCTTTTGCATCATCGAGCATGACCTGGATCTGGTGACCCGTCTCTGCGACCATGTGGTGGTCATGGCTGCCGGCAAGGTTCTCACCCAGGGATCCATGGAGGAGATCAAACAAAACCCAGCCGTGCGGGAGGCCTATTTGGGATCTGTGGCACTGGCCGACTCCCTAAACCCACCCCAACCCTCCCCTCTGCCTTCGGAGGGATCCCTCTCATGACCCCTTTGCTGGACATCCAGGATCTCTACAGCGGCTACCGGGGGGTGGACATCCTCAAGGGGATCCACCTGAAGGTGAACCCTGGGCAAATGGTGGTGATCATCGGCCCCAATGGAGCCGGCAAATCGACAGTGCTGAAATCCTTATTTGGCTTGGCCACCATCCGCTCAGGCCGAGT
Organism: Thermostichus sp. MS-CIW-41; assembly: GCF_054058915.1. Classification (NCBI taxonomy): domain Bacteria; kingdom Bacillati; phylum Cyanobacteriota; class Cyanophyceae; order Thermostichales; family Thermostichaceae; genus Thermostichus; species Thermostichus sp. MS-CIW-41. Next base: position 43,998 of record NZ_JBSSBO010000018.1, on the reverse strand, counting down.
GCTGTTTCAGGGATCCGACATCACCCACCTGCCCGCTGAGCAACTGGTGCGACGGGGAATCGGCTTTGTGCCCCAAACCAACAATGTCTTTCCTTCCCTCACCGTGCAAGAGAACCTGGAGATGGGGGCCTTCATCAGACGCGACAACCCTGCCGCCCAACTGGAGCGGGTTTATGAGCTGTTTCCGCCCCTGAAAGAGAAACGACGCCAAGCGGCGGGATCCCTATCGGGTGGACAACGGCAGATGCTGGCCATAGGGCGAGCGTTGATGGTGGAGCCGCAGTTGCTGTTGCTGGATGAGCCGACCGCCGGCCTGTCACCGCTGTACATAGAACAGACCTTCGCCCTCCTGCAAGAGATCAACCGTCTTGGCATCAGCATCCTCATGGTGGAGCAAAATGCCAAGCAGGCCCTGAAGATGGCGGACTGGGGCTATGTCTTGTCCACGGGAGAAAACCGCTTTGAGGATACCGGCCCCAACCTGCTGAGCAATCCTGAGGTGCTGGAGCTGTTCTTGGGTGGTTGAGGCCCTCACCCCCCTCCCCTTTCCCAGAAGGAGAGTCAAGCGGGACTGGCCATTTGCTGCTTGCGCAGTTGAGCTGCTTGGTTGAGAAGAGCCTCCACAAACGTCATCGCTTCTTGGGCAGAGTGGCCGGCAGTGAGTTGGGCCAGTTCTTCGCGGCGTTCCCGTTCTCCCAAAAGCTCCACCCGCACAGAAGTTCGTTTTTGGTGCACCACCTTGTGAACCCGCAGGTGGTGATCCGCCAAGGCAGCGATCAGGGGTTGGTGGGTGACGCAGAGGATCTGGTGATCTCGGGCAATGCTGTGCAGCTTGGTGGCGATGGCTTGCGCCACTTTGCCCGACACGCCGGTATCGATCTCGTCGAAAACCATGGTGGCCACCGGATCGATGCGGCTGAATACGGCTTTCAAGGCCAGCAGAAAACGGCTCATCTCGCCGCCCGAGGCAATGCTGGCCAAGGGCTGAAGAGGCTCACCCGGGTTGGGGCTAATCCAAAAACTCACCTGATCCACCCCCTCTGCTGTCGGGGGGCCGGGTTGGATCTGCACCCGGAATTGCACTGCGCTCATCCCCAGCGGGCTGAGCTCTTCTATGAGGGCCTTTTCCAGTTGACAGGCCGCTTGTTGCCGCAGTTGAGAGAGCACCTGGCAATGGCGCTCCAGGTCTTGGGCAGCTTTGTCCAGCCGCACCTGCAATTCCTCTAGGTCGGTGTTGTCTCCTCGCAGTTGGGCCAACTCCGTCTGCACCCGCTCCGCATGGGCCATCACCTCGGCCAAGGTCGGGCCGTATTTGCGGCAGGCTTGTCTGAGTTGCGCCAAGCGCCGTTCAATTTTGTTCAACCGACCGGGATCCGCCTCCAGCGTCTCGCCGTAGCGAATTAGCTCTCGCCCCACCTCCTCCACCTGAATGAGAGCGCTGCTGACCATTTCCGCCAGAGGGGCTAGGTCGGGATCCCGCTGGGTCATGGTCTGGAGCAACCGTTCTACCTGGCCCAACAGATCGGCGATGGCCGGTGAGCCGCTGTCGTTTTGGTAGAGCAATTGGTGAGCTTCGTAGCTTTGCTGTTGCAGTTCCACCCGGTGGGCCAGGCGCTCCCGTTCCCGCTCCAGCTTGGCCATTTCGTCGGGATCCTCCAGGCGCAGGGCGGCCAGCTCTTGCGCTTGAAACTCCAGCAGGTCTAGCCGTTGCAGGCGCAGTTGTTGGTTTTGCCGGCGGGATTCCACCTCTGTTTTCAGATGGTTCCAGGTTTGGTAAAGGGCAGCCACTTCTGCCCGTGTTCGCAACAACTCTTCGCCGCCAAAGTCGTCCAGCCAACGGCGCTGGGTTTGCGGAGATTGGATTTGAACGGTTTGCCCCTGGGCGGTGATCTCCACCAATTTGGCCCGCAGGCTGAGCATCTGGGCTTTGTTCACCAGCACCCCATTCACCCGCAGGCGACTGGTGAGCTTGCCGTTGCGCAACACCAGCTCGCGACTACAAACCAGGCCCTCCTCTAGGGGGTCGATGTGCTCTTGTTCTAGCCAGGCTTGCAGTTCAGGATTAGGACTGAAGATCGCTTCCACCAGACCTCGTTCGCTGCCAGTTCGCAGAGCCCGAGCTGTACCTCCTAGAGCTGCATCCAGAGCATCGAGGATGATGGATTTGCCGGCCCCGGTTTCTCCGGTGAGCACGTTTAGCCCCGCTCGAAAGGGGATCTCCAATTGCTCGATCAGGGCAAAGTTCTCGATCCGCAGCAGGCGCAACATAGGGATCCCGTGGGCTCAGCGTGCCGTTGGCAGTTTTCAGGATAGGGCTTGCGGGGTCGCTCTGTCCCACGTTAGCGTACCCACCATCCCTCGGCGGACGGGTACAGCGGCCAGCGGGGAGTCTGTTATTGCAGGGGTGGGGAGCACCACCCGTTCTGGTTTGGGGATCCCCTCGGGGAAATTGGCAGCCCGGCTCAGCCGGCCAGGGGGTAGCGCTCCATCAGGTAGCAGAGGCAGTCTTGGCGGATGATGCGGCTATTGAGGGTGAGCATGCCCGGCATGATGGGCACGCTGGTGCGAATTTCTCCGTTGCAGGCATAGAAAAAGCGATCCGCCACATTTTGGCCCTGCTCGTCTTGCACCTCCAGGTGGAAGCCGTTGTTCGTCCAGCCAATGGGGGTGTGGGGGGGAAGCTCCCGAAAATTGAGGAGATCCAAATCCGGCGGGAAGCGGATGTGGGAGGGGGATCCCTCTTGGTCGCCATTCTCTTCCCCAAAGCTGAAGCTCACCTGATCCGGGATTTTGACAATGGCGACGCTGTGGAAGAGGTCGATATCTTGGCGGAAGACAGGGCGCTGCGGGATCGCCGACAGGTGCAGGCAGGCTTCCAGAAATTCGTAGGCATGCTGGGTGCCGTGGGGTTGATCCGGCTTGCCGCATTCCAGGGTCACCGCCGGGCAGAAGCGCCCGAAGGCCATGCTCTGTACCCCTTCTGGCTTGGTGAAATAGAGAACGGTGCGCCCAAACAAGGTGGCCAGGTGCAGGGTAGGGGCATCCAGGTGATTGACACAGGCGTAGTGGGGGTTGGTGCCCGTGTTGTTGTGGATATCGACGCTGGCAAAAACGCCCCGCCGCTGCATTTGCTGCAGGACGGCCTGGGCCATGGCGTGCTCGGGGGTGGAGCCGGGGCCCCAAATGCGGTTGTAGTCCGGTTGGCCATCTAGCCGCCGTTGCCGGTGGCGGGCAGCCTGCACGTTGCCAATGAAAAGGGAAAGAGAACGGGGCAATTCCCGCTGGGCGTGGTGGCGGAGGAGCTGCCGCACCGCCTGCCAACCGGTGGTTTCGTTGCCGTGCAGCAGCACGGACACAAACAGGGCCGGATCCCGTCGTCCCGGCAGATGGATGAGGGTTGGCCCACCCAATCGGTCGTAAAGCTGATGGGCCTCTAGATCCAGCAGTTGATCCGGTAGATGATCGAGAACGGTGAGCATACTGTTTGGGCTAAGAGGCTCGACTCAAACTTCTGGCTTCTGGCCTCTCTCCCTGGGGTAGGAGGGAGCAGAAGTCCAACGAAGCCCTTGGTCGCGAATGAACCGTTTCGCTGCGGTAGCTCGGGTCGCAACAAGGCCATCTGAGAGAGAGTTTGCCCACTCGAGATGCGGGCCAGGGATCCGTCCTGCCGCCGCGGTGGCCCACCGCTGGTGCAACTGGCTGTGGAGAGAGCCCTAGCTGAGATCCCAGGTGTGTACCGGTTGGCCTTGCCGCTGCCGTTCCCAGTAGGCACAGGTTAATTGTTGCATATCTTTACCATGCCGAGCCACGTAGCGGCGCTGCCAGGTGGCCCCATTCTGCCCCGACTCCACCCGGGCGCGGAGAATGCCCAGGTACTCCTGAATATCGGAGGGGGCCAGATCCAGTTGAACCAAACCCGCCTCTGCTTGGGGGATCAGCTCTTCCAGCAGCAATTGGCGCAGGGATCCCTGCCAACCCTTGAGCCAAGTGATGGGGGCCTCCAGACCCCAGCGGGCCGCCGTGTAGAAATTGGCGCGGCACTGGGCAAAGCTTAGCTCCTGCTCGGGGGAAACGGGCTGGGATCCCAAGGCTTGTACCAGGCCAAAGTAGAAGGCCGCGTTGGCGATCATGTCGGGTAGGGTTGGGCCTGCCGCTGCCACCCGCTGTTCGATGCGCAAGTGGGGAACGGGATCCAAGCCGATCAGGGGTCGGTTCCAGCGCCAGATGGTGCCGTTGTGGAGGCGCAGATGGGCCAGCTCCCAGGGAGAGGCGGCCAACGTTTGCGGTAGCACCACCGGGTAGCGATGCACATTTTCCCAGAACAGCTCCATCAGGGATCCCTGTACATAGCCTTGCCCGAAGGTGACGCGGGGGCAGTGGGTGGGGGAGGGCGGGGGTGGCCCATCTAGGGCCTGCTCGAACAAAGGGATGCGGGTTTCTGCCCACAGATCGTGCCCGAATAGGTAGGGGGAATTGGCCGCCAGCGCCACCAAGGGGGCTGACACGAGCAGGGAAGCGTTGAAGTAACGGGCCGCCTGTTGGGGGGATACCTGCAGATGGATTTGAAAGGAGGTGGTCGCCGCCTCCAGCATGATGTCCGGGTGGGTAACCCGCAACCGCCCAGCCGGTCCTTCGATATCTAGCCCCAGGGAAGGGATCGCTTGGGATTGCTCACGCCGGTGCAAGTTCAGGATCTGCTCGTTGAGGGCCAGGTAACGCTTGCGGGGGGAGATCATCTCCAAGGTCAGTTGCTTTTGCTGCACCGTGGGCAAAATCCCGATCATCATCAACCCCGCCTGCAAGTGTTCGGCCACTTGGCAACAGCGATCCCACGTTTGGCCCAGCTCTTGCTGAAACTGCCGCAGAGCCAAGCCGGTCAAAACTTGGGGCCGGCTGTTGATCTCCACGTTGAACTGGGCCAGTTCCGGCACCACCAGCGGATCGTTCACCGCTTCCAGGTAGGCTGAGTTTATCGGGGCCGGATCTCCCTGAGGGGTCACCAGCCATGCCTCCAGCTCAAACCCGCCCACCGGGGATCCCTGGGCAAAGGGCTGACAAGCCGGATCCAGCCCCGGCGCACCGGCCAACCAGCGCTCGAGCAACTTCGTCTCTTGCTGGAGCCGAGCTGCAAACTGAGCAAAGTCTGCAGTACCAAAACGGAGGCAGGTGATCTCCTGGCCCATGGGAACAACTCCGCAGCTTTTGGGAATGAGGTTAATCGCTGTTGCCGGGATCTCGACACCCCTAGCTTTACTTAGCCCGCAGTGATGGATACATCTTCAATGCGCAGGGCGGGAAAGGCAGCCGTGCCGTTGAAAACCGTTACTTCCTGGGAAATGGCGGAGATATTGCGCAAACAATCGTAGAGATTGCCGGCAATGGTGGTCTCCAGGATGGGGCGTTTCTCGCCGCCTTTGACCAAGAAGCCCCCTTTCACCACCCCAGAAAAGTCACCGGTAATGGGGTTGCTGCTGCCGGAGAGGCGGGTGACGATAACTCCCCGATCCATCGCGTAGAGCTCGGACAGGGGGGTTGTCCCTGGGGCCACCCTCAGGCAAGCCGGCCCTACTCCCGGCAGGCTGCCTGCTCCCCCTGTGGCATGGCCGTTGGAGGAAACGCCAGCAGCGCGGGACTCGTAGCTGTTGTACATGAAGTTGCAGAGGATCCCTTCGTGAACCAAGGGGGTAATCTGGCGAGGGATCCCTTCGCGGTCGAAGGGCTCAATGGGGTAGCCGGGCAGGCCCAGACCTTCAGAAACCACGGTGAGCAACGGGCTGGCGATCCGGGATCCCATTTTTTGCGCCAAGGGGCTTTTGCCTTTGCGCACCGCATCTGCCCCCAAGACAAAGAGGAGATCCCCTAGAAACTCCTCCACCACATCTGGCGGCAGGACAATGGGGCCGCGGAAGCTCTCCCCCTCGCCAGCCCCCAGCGCCCCCACGCATTTCTGGACAAAGCGATCAAAAGCCCGCTCCAGCGCCGGCACCAGATCGGCCCGCTTCTGCACACTGTCGCCGTCGTAGGCAAAGCTGCCCACCTCGTCCCCGTCGATGGCCATGCCAAACAGGGATCCCCCCGCCTCGACACTGTGGTAGTTGGCCCGGATGCCGGTGGAAGAGGCGATGGCCAGGGTCTCTTCCTCCACGCTGAGGGAGCCGCTGTCGATGGTGATGCGAGGGTCTTTGGAGCGCACCCACTCCAGCAATTGGGATCCCAACTGGGTCAGCTCGGCGGCATCCAGTTCCAGCAGGCCTGGGTCGAGGGCAAAGGGCACCTGGGGCAAAGGTTGGGGCTCCGGCAGCCCGTTGAGGGGATCCGCCGGCGAAGCCTTGGCCATGGTCACAGCCTCAGCCGCCGTCTCAGCTAACTCTTCCGGGCGGTTGGAGGTGGCAAAGCCCAGCCTGCCGCCACAGAAAACCCGAACGCCGAACAGGGTCTCGCTGCTGCTGCGGGCCAGGTTCAGGTCGTTTTTTTCAAACGTGACTTCCGTTTCCCGGCCTGAGTTGGCAAACACTTCTGCCTGGTCGGCTCCAGCAGCCAATGCCTTGTGTACACCCTGTTCACAAAGATCCAGCAGGTTTTCCGGGGAAATGATGGAGCTGGGCATAGAAAGCGGGATAGCAAGAGGACAGTCCTATTATCGGCTATGGCTCAGGGATGCCTTTCCCAGCCCCCTGCGGCCCATGGGATCCCAGCACCAACCCCTTCGTCCAACAACGTCACTCTGGTGCGCACCTTCCGGCCCGCTCCGCCTGGGCAACAATCAGCAGAGAGCATGACTCTAGTCAATAATAAGCTCAACTATACTGAAAATAATGTATAATATGTTCAGTACGGATTACTACCAGTTGATCTTTCTGTTTACTTTCGAGTCTGCCAACATGGTAGCCAAAGCAAAGCAGAAAATTGGTAGTAAGACGACACGGAAACTGCGCTTTGGGTATTCTACTCAAAGCTTTGCGGGATACCGCCATTCTGTTTGGACTCCGTCCCGCTAACGCGAATGGAAACAAGCAGAATGCTATCGCTGCATAGTTGAACAGTGATGTTCAGCAGTGTTCAGCGTAAATGTATCAGCTACCCACAGGGATTCCACCCTGCAGCAGCAAACAAAGGGGCTGAGATCAAAAGGGATCCCTCGTGGCGCTTTGACCCCACTTGCCGCTTGTCCTTAGCGGCCTGCCAGGTGCAGGAACCCTAGAATGGAAGTTAAGCCTACTTGCCGTGAGTGCCCATGAGCCTTTTGCCCACTTCCGCTGCTCCCCTAGCCATTGCTCCGACAGCAGCCAAGCCGAGGCGACTGGATTTTGAAGTGGTGATTGCCGGAGCTGGGATGGTGGGATCCACCTTAGCAGCCGCTTTGGGCCAGGCCGGGATCCGCGTCGGGCTGATCGAGGGGCGGGATCTCTCGCAGGGGGTGGGGGCGGATGGCCGAGCCAGCGCTTTGGCTCTGGGGACAGCTCGTATTCTGCAGCGGATTGGGGTATGGCCCCTTATGGAGGCCTGGGGAGTCTCTCCCATCCACCGCATTCAGGTCTCTGATGGGGAAGGCCCCTGGGTGGCTCAGCTGCGCCGTGAGATGCTCCAAGCGCCGGCCCTGGGCTACGTCGTGGAAAATCAAATTACCCAAAAAGCTCTGTTGCAGCGCATTCGCGAGTGCCCTTCGGTAACGCTTTTCAGCCCCGCCCAGGTGCAAAGTTTCTCCCCTGCAGCAGATCACCTGCGGGTAGAGCTGCTGGCTCAGGAGGGATCCCGGCAAACCCTGCGGGCTGCTCTGCTGGTGGTTGCAGATGGGGCCCGTTCGCGGCTGCGGGAACAGGCTGGGATCCCGTTATCCTGCTGGGACTATGGGCAGGTGTGCATCGTTTCCACCCTCACCCATGAGCATCCTCACCGGCAGGTGGCCTACGAGCGCTTTCAGGCCAGCGGCCCCTTCGCCATTTTGCCCACCTCCGATCCCCATCGCAGTTGCGTCGTCTGGACAGTGCGCCAAGCGGATCGAGATCGGCTGATGGGCTTGTCTGAGGCTGAGTTTTTGCAGGCCATCCGGCCTTGGTTTGGATCCCAGTTGGGAGCGTTGCTGGCCGCCTCTCCCAGAGCTTGTTATCAGCCGCAGCGGGCCCATGCCCAAACCTACATCGGATCCCGGCTGGCTTTGGTGGGGGATGCTGCCCATACCACCCATCCGCTGGGGGGGCAGGGAGCGAATCTGGGCATGCGGGATGTGGCGGCTTTGGCTGCCCTGTTGATCGAAGCCAAAATGGCGGGCCGGGATCCCGGCGATCCGGCTTTGTTAAAAGCCTACGAGCGCTGTCGCCGCCCAGAAAACGCGCTGGTTCTTTTTGCAACCGATGCTGCCAATCGCCTCTTTTCCAACCGAAGCTGGCCGTTGCTGGTCTTGCGTCGCCTGGGCCTGTGGGGACTGGAGGTTTTGCCGCTGCTCAAGCCTGCTTTGATGCGCCAAGCAATGGGGATCCGCCCCCACCAACCCCAACTGCAGCAGCTCCCTTTCCCTGCACCCCCGGAACCTCTGGCTACGCCTGTCTAGATCCGGCCAAACTGTTGAGAGCTGGGCCCAGATCCTCGCCCGCCGCCTTTGTCCCCAGCAGACCAAGCGCTCCACAGGGATCAAGGCTGCTCCAGGGGTAAGTCTGAAAACAGCAATGGGGCAATATTGGCCGCCTGGTTGATGGGGATCTCGTCGTTGACGGCATACTGATAAAACTGATCCAAGCGCCGACACAAACCTTCTGGGGTCAAAGCCTGCACATTGGAGCTGATGATGTAGCTCTGGGAAGGAGAGGCGCGAAATGCTTGAAAGGCTTTGCGACAAAAGTCCTGCTTGGCTTCCGGATCCGCTTGCCGCCATTCTGGCCCCGTAAGTTTGCCGGACAAAGTGGGGCCGGTTGCCGCTCCCAAGGGCAGGCCTGTTCCCAAGATTAGGCCAGCCAGGATCAGAAACAGAAGGCCTCCCTTCAAGACTGCCTGCCAGAAAGAGAACTGAAGCCGTTGCCGGTGCTGCTCCATGGTTGGATAGGCTGGAGTGGAAAGGGATCCCCTCGATCATACCGATCACACATACCGATCACAGGCGGATCTGAGGGAAACTCAGGATCTCGGCTGGCTTTGCCGCTCCCCTCGATCCCCGCTGCCGTCCTCAGGAATGGCCGGAAAGCTGGGTCCCTTTCATCCCTTACCCGCTCGCACCCTCCGTCCCGTGGCTCGCAACAAACCCCGTCGGAAACAGCCTTTCCCGCACCTCCTCGGCTCCAAATGGACTTCCGTTCAGCCTGTTCTGGGTTGGCGACATTTTCAGGTCACCGCTCGCCAACAAGGGGAAGGAGGGCCGGTGTTTGCCGAGCTCAGAGCCGTCTGCGATCCCCAGGTGCGCCTCTGGGTCAACGCGGCCACCCTGAAAAACCGGGCCCTTTGGCAAGCGGGTTGGATTCCCTGTGGTCTCCAGGATGCTGCTGCGGATAGGGAAGCCACGGGATCCCTCCGGCCAGAGCTTGGCTTCATCACCAGAGATGGCAGTGGCAACGTATCCTAAACTTCAGGTAACCCAGAGGCCAGGAGAAAGCTAGATGCCCAAATGTGACGTTTGCGGAAAGGAGCTCAGCTACGGGGATTATCAGTGGGCCAAGCGCTGTACCAATTCTTACGGAAAATCCCATCTTATCTGTTTTGATTGCTACAGCGGCTCCGCCTGCCCGATATGCTGCTCTCCTTTAGAGGCTGCTGAGTAAGGGGGGTTGACCGGCAACTCTCTCTCGAAGCCCACTGTACCCTCTGAGCGGAAGAACTCCAGCAGTTTCTTCAGGAAATGAGGCTCAAAACAGTGCCCCAGCGATTTTATGGTTCTTCGAGGACGGAAAAGCAGTGCGGATTGGTCAGGGCTACGACATTCACCGCCTGGTGGCAGAGCGCCCCTTGATCCTGGGCGGGATCCGGATCCCTTACGAGAAGGGACTGTTGGGCCATAGCGACGCCGATGTGCTTACCCACGCCATCATGGATGCTCTCCTGGGGGCAGCAGCCCTGCGGGATATTGGCTTTTACTTTCCCCCGGAAGAAGAACGCTGGAAAGGGGCCGATAGCATCCTTCTATTGCAGCAAGTGGTGCAACTGGTGAGCCAAGAAGGCTGGCGAATTGTCAATGTGGACAGTGTGGTGGTGGCGGAGCAGCCGAAGCTCAAACCTCACATCCCCGCCATGCAGGCCCGCCTGGCAGAGGCGATGCAGATCTCCCCCAAGCAAGTGGGGGTCAAGGCTACTACTAACGAAAAACTGGGCCCCATAGGTCAGGGAGAGGCCATTGCTGCCTTCGCAGTAGCCCTGTTGCTGGAGTGCTAACCTTCCCAGCAGAGTCTGAAAAGAACCTGGTCATCGCCCTGCCCGAGCTGCCAAACTGGCAAGCAACCGCTCCCGCAAAATCGCCGTGAAACCACCCGTCGCCTCGATCCCCAACTTTCCCTCTGGGAAAAGGGCCGGGGGCGCGGGCCAGTCTTCTAGGAGAAAGGCTGGGGGTGAGGGCCTTAGTGGTGTGGAGCGCTTGCGCCTCCAGCACAGGACAGAAACGGGCCGTCTCAAACCTGCTTGGAACGACAACTTGGCAAAGGAAATGGTGGGCCAAAACAGCACCTCAACAGACCAGCTCAAGAGAAGCCTTTTTGTCCCTCTACTCTTGGGGATCCTTCTGCTCTGGCTCAGCGCTTGTGCCACGCCCACCCGCCCCCCCCATCTGGTTGCCACGGTGACTTCGGATCCCAAAACCTTCAACACCTATCTGGCCGCCGAAAGCTCCAGCCGCGACGCCATCGCCTACCTGGAGGCGGGCTTGGTCACCTTGGATGAGGATACCCTCTTGCCCAAACCGGAGCTGGCGGAAGGCTGGGAAGTGTCTGAGGACGGCTTGCGGTATGTCTTTACCTTGCGGGAGGGGCTGCGCTGGTCGGATGGAGAGCCTCTGACAGCAGCAGATGTGGACTTTACCTTTAACCGCATCATCTTCGACGAGCGGATCCCGACTTCTGCGCGGGATGTGAAGCGAATTGGAGAAGCCGGAGCACTGCCTCAGGTGCGGGCGCTGGACGAGCGGCGGATTGAGTTCGTTTTGCCGGAGCCCTTCGCTCCCTTTCTGCTGCAGGCCGGATCCCCTATTTTGCCCAAGCACATCCTCGAGCCCACCGTCGAGCAGTTGGACAGCCGGGGCAACCCCCTTTTCTTGCAAACCTGGGGTATCGACACGCCGGTGCAGCAATTGGTGGGGGCCGGCCCCTATGTCATGCAGGAATACACCCCCGGCCAACGGCTGGTGTACCGGCCCAATCCCTACTACTGGAAAGGGGAAGGGATCCCGCGCATTGAACGGGTGATCCTGCGCATTGTGGACTCAGAGGACACCGCGCTGCTGCAGTTTCGCTCCGGCGAGACCGACGTGTTTTCGGTGCGGGGGAGAGATTTTCAGCTCTTGAAGCGGGAAGAAGAACGGGATCAGTTCACCATCTACAATCTCGGCCAGACATTGAACAACAGTTTCTTTGCCTTCAACCTCAGCCGCGCCCGTAACCCCCAGACCGGGCGGCCTTTTGTGGATCCCGTCAAAAGCCGCTGGTTTAACGATTTGAACTTCCGCCGGGCGGTGGCCCACGCCATGAACCGGCAGTTTTACGTCGATAGCGTCCTGCAAGGGTTGGGCCAGATCCAGCACTCGGTCTTCTCCCCCGCCAGCCCTTTCTACCTCAGCCCTGAAGAGGGCTTGCCCACCTACGACTACAACCCTGAAAAAGCGCGGCAACTGCTCCTCGATGCCGGATACACCTACGATGCTGAGGGCCACCTGCGGGATTCCGAGGGCAACCGTGTCCGTTTCACCTTGCTCACCAACGCCGGCAACAATCAGCGGGAGGCCACCGGCGCGTTGATCAAAGCTGATCTGGAGCGGATCGGCATCACCGTTGATTTTACCCCCATCGCCTTCAACACCCTGGTGCAGCGCACCGATAGCCGCGACTGGGAAACCCTGTTGCTGGGCTTTGGCGGCGGCGGTACCGAACCCAACAACGGCTCCAACATCTGGCGCAGCGATGGCCGTTTGCACCTCTTCAATCTGGGAGATTTGCCCGGTAACCCGGCAGAAGGGGTTGAGGTGAGCGATTGGGAACGGGAGATCGACCGCATCTTTATTGAAGGGGTGCGGGAGCTAGACTTTGAAAAGCGCAAAGCCCTCTACGACCGGTTTCAAATCATCATTCAGGAACAACTGCCCCAAATTGGCACTTTCAACCCCCTGGTTCTCTCAGCCCTGCGCAACCGCATTCAAGGGGTGGATCCCCGACCCATTCTGGGGCCATTGTGGAATTTGGATCAGCTCTACATTCAAGAGTAGAACTTCTGATGATGTGGGTGATGTGGGATAGGGAGAGGCTGTCTGAACTGTTGAGTTGTGTCCCTATCGCCACATTTGGCAGGTGAAACTTAGTTGTAGGTTGTGTTGCGGATGTCTTGAATTTTGCAACTATTTCACCGTCAATTCCACGTCCCCCGCACTCCTGAGGACGGTGATCCCCACCCCTCCTGACTGCAGATAGAGACCGATGTCCAGGGATCCCTGGCCCACCTGCACATTCTCAAGAATGACATGGGGCAGCCACAGGGGCAGAGTGGGCTTGGTTAAATGTACCCGTTGAGCCAGCCCGTCGATCTCCAGCCCCAGACAAGCCTGCAGCAGCAAAAACACACTGGCCGCCGCCCAAGACTGGGGCAGACAGGCCACCGGATAAAGGGTGGGGCCCTCCCGCTGCCGACGACCAAAACCGCAAAACAGCTCCGGCAACCGCTTCAGCTCCAGAAACTGGCTGGCATCGAACAGCGCCGTCAAAACCCGCACCGCTTCGCCCTTGAAGCCATAGCGAGATAAGCCTGCGGCAATCAAGGCGTTGTCGTGGGGCCAGATGGAGCCGTTGTGGTAGGACATGGGGTTGTAGCGGCCCTCTCCCTCCGGCACCGTGCGGATCCCCCAGCCGCTGAAGAAAGCTGGCTCCAGCAGTTGCCGGGCAATGCGGGCGGCGTGCTCGGGATGGGCGATCCCCGAAAACAGACAGTGGCCCATGTTGGAGCTGCGCACCCGGCAGGGTTGCTTCTGGCCATCCAAAGCCAGGGCATAGCCCCCCAACTCTTCGCACCAGAAGTGATCCCAAAACTGCTGCTGCAGCTTTTCCGCTTGTTGTCGCAACTGGGCTGCTTGCTCTTGCCGCCCCAGCAGCTCGGCCATCTCTGCTGCCAACTGCTTAGCTTCGTAGGCATAGCCCTGCACCTCGCACAGGGCCAAGGGGGGTTCTGCCAGGGATCCGTCCGGGTAGAAGATGGCATCTTCAGAATCTTTCCAGCCCTGGTTGCGCAGGCCTCGCCGCGCCTTGCCGGCATACTCCAAAAAGCCGTCCCCGTCCGCATCCCCGTAAGTGTCCATCCAGTGCAGGGCTGCTTCGATGTTTGGCCAGAGCTGCCGCAACAGCTCTAGATCGCCGCTGCGGCGCACGTAGCGCCCTGCTAGCACCACAAACAAAGGGGTGGAGTCAATGCTGCCGAAATAATTGCCAAAGGGGATCTCGCGCGTCTTGGCCATCTCGCTGGAGCGCTGCTCATGCAGGATCTTGCCAGGCTCGGCATCGCGGCTGGGATCCACCTCCTGGGCCTGGTGGGCCGCCAGATACAGCAGCACCCCCCGCGCCAAGTCTGGAAACCACCAGAGAGTGGCCAGGGCGGTGATCAGGGCGTCGCGCCCGAAGACCGTGGTAAACCAAGGCACCCCCGCATAGGGATAAAGCCCGTAGGGAGTGCGGGTGAGCATCATCAGCAGATCATCCCGTGAGGCGTTGAGCCAATCGTTAAACTGAGCATTGCCGGTGTCGATCCGGTGGGCTTGCGCCCGCAAGGAAGCCCTTTGCTCCCGCTCCGCCTGCAGAGCCTCCTGGTAGGTCAAAGGGGCAATCTCCTCCCCGCCGTAGCTGCAGATCACCCTCAGCTCCAAATCCCGTTCCTCCTGCGGGGCCAAAGGCACCCACCACTGCGCCAGCTTCTCCGACACTAGCTCCGGCGCCGGCAAAAATTGCAACTGGGTTTGCCGCTCCACTCCATCCAAGCCGCGGTAGCGGAGAACCACTCCCTCAGGGTTCACCTGGGCCGGCAGCACTTGACCCCGCTGGGCCCGTCGGATGCCCCGGATCTCAAAAATATCGGCAAAGTCCGCCTCAAAGCGCAGGGTAATCGGCACGCGAAACGGCTCCGAGCCGTAGTTGTGAATGCGAATGCGCTCGTAGGCTACGTTGTTCCACAGAAAAGTAGTCCGTAGAACATGCAGGGTATCTTGACCGATAAACTGCCCCTCTGAGGTGGTGAACTCCGGGTTGGTCAGATCCACCGCCAAAATATCTTTGTCTTCCCGCACCTCTGAGCTGAGCAGCAGGAACTGCTTTCCCTGCAAGTCCAACACCCAGCGGGACAAAAAGCGGGTGTCGTCCCGGAAGAGGCCATGATCCCGGATGCCGAGGGGGCGCATGTTCCCTCGCCGGTCAAAGATGGCAAAGCAGTTGTCATGCTTGAGAACATGAGAGCGTGCCTCCACCCAAGAGGCGCTGGCCCGGATGTAGTACTGATCTTGAATTTGGATGATGTCTTCTGCCATCTCGGTCTTCTCGATCCCTATCCAGCCGGTCTCCTACGCGAACAGCTTACTGCTATCGGTCCACTCAAAGAAGGCGAAGAAGCAGGGGCCCCCCGATGCAGCCCAGCAGCCCTAGCTGCTACTTGGCCCATCTAAGCCTTATTAAGCTGCCTTCTTCGCGACATCTCCTGCCGCTCGTTCACCAGTTGGCGGTAGAGAGCCTCGTAGTCCGACACCATTCTTTCCACGCTGAACCGCTCCTCAAACACCTGCCGCACCCCGGCTCGGCTCAGGGATCCCACCTTCTCCACAGCCTCCACTGCTTCCTCCACCGAGTCGACAATAAAACCGGAGCGGCTATCGGCCATGACCTCCGGCACGGAGCCAAAGCGTGTGGCGATCACCGGCGTGCCACAGGCCATCGCTTCAATCATCACCAGCCCAAAGGGCTCCGGCCAGCGGATGGGAAACAGCACCGCATGGGCCTTGCCCAAAAACTCGCTTTTCTCTTGGTCGGTGATTTCCCCTATGATCTCCACATTGGGGTGGCGACTGGCCAAAGGCTTAATTTCTAACTCGTAGTACTGGCGATCCACCGCATCGATCTTGATAGCAGCCTTCAGCGGCATCCCTGCCCGCGCCGCAATTTCAATAGCCGTGTCCAGCCCTTTTTCCGGGGAGACCCGGCCCAAAAAGGCCAGGTAGTCCCCCTTTTCTGGATAGAAACGGTGGAGATCCAGGGGCAAGCCGTGGTAGACCGTCCCCACCCAGCGGGCCTGGGGCAGCGGCAGCCGCTGGGCGTTGGAGATGGAGACCACCGGAATGTCCTGAAACTCGGTGTAGAGGGGCTGCAGCTCCGGAATGTCCAGTCGCCCGTGTAGGGTGGCCAAAAAAGAAACCTGCGGGTGGCGACGGGCCAGGGCATAGGGATAGTAGTCGATGTGGCCGTGGATAATGTCAAACTCGTCGGCCATCTGAAAGGCTCTCTCGACCATCAAAACATGAGGAGCCACTGTGTCGATGGCCGTGGGATCCAAACGCAAAGCCCGCTCCCGAAAGGGGATGAGGCGAGCCTGGGTTTGGGAGTCGCCGCTGGCAAACAACGTCACCTCATGCCCCCGCCGCACCAGCTCTTCGGTGAGCCAAGACACAACCCGCTCAGTGCCGCCGTAGAGCTTGGGGGGCACACTCTCATGCAAAGGGGCAATCTGAGCAATGCGCATAGCCATCCTGATACATTTACGCTGAACACTGCTGAACATCACTGTTCAACTATGCAGCGATAGCATTCTGTTTGTTTCCAACCAGAATGGCGGTATCCCGCAAAGCTTTGAGTAGAATACCCAAAGCGCAGTTTCCGTGTCGTCTTACTACCAATTTTCTGCTTTGCTTTGGCTACCATGTTGGCAGACTCGAAAGTAAACAGAAAGATCAACTGGTAGTAATCCGTACTGAACATATTATACATTATTTTCAGTATAGTTGAGCTTATTATTGACTAGAGTCATGCTCCACACCGAATCATCACTGCTTAACGAAAACTTCTGCTGGCGCTCCGCCGCCGACCCTTGGGATCCCCTGTTGAGGGCACGCCATTCCTGGCTAGACTGTTCCAGAGTGAGCAGGAAAGGAGTTCAGGCTGCCGCCACCTGCCGGAGAGTTGAAGAGGCTTGAATGAGAACCCCAGCCATCACTTGCTCTTGCCCGCCGCGGCTTAATTTTCCTCCTCAGCGCTGGCTGTGGAGTTGCTTGGGAGCCATGGCCATAACGGCTCTCACAGCTGTTGCCGCTTGGGCGCGGCCAGTGCTGGAAGTACGCATGACCCTGGGTTTGCCCATCAGCCCCAACTACTGGTACATGGTAGCTCTCAGCCGGGCCGGCAGCCCTGGCCCTACCGCCAACTTGGTGGATCCCAACGTCCGTGTGGGGCTCAACGAGTACACCTTTGTGCGGGACTGGGATTACCTCATTCGGGTTACCCCCCTCAACGAAGAGTCGGTCTTGCAAGCCACCATCCAGCGGTTTGGAGAGCCGGAACGAGAGTTTGCCGTCGGCTTTAACCAGGTACGGGTCAATCGCCTCACCCGTGACCGCGATACCCTCAATTTCCAGATCGATATCTCCGAGCTGCAGGGTCTCGATGGGCGGGATCAAGATATTCAGGTGGCTCTGCTCACCGCTCGCGCCCCCTTCCGCGTAGCCCCTGAAGAGACTAATCTGGCCATTGATGCCACCCGGGGGGATCTGCCCAATTTCTATCGCCTCAGCCTGTCCAATCAGCGGCAGGTGGTTGTGGACGACCCCCAGCGACAGGAGACGGTGCGCCGCAGCCGCGAATTGATCCAACAAAGTGGCTCCGGGGCTGCCCTCACTCGCGACCTTATCGAGGGCGGGGCTTTGGAGATTTTGGCCGCCAACATCCTCACCTTCGAGCTGCGCCTGGTGGATCGCTAGAGAGGGATCCCTCCCCATCTGACATCTGCCCAAGACCGTTCTTGCAGCCCGGCAGAGCCTCAATCCCTCAATAGTCGTTCCAAGTTGCCGTGAACCGGCCCATTGGCTTCCCTCTACCCTTGGGAGAAAGGCTCGGGGATCTCAAGCGATTGGAAAAACTCCTTCTCCTGGAACGGGTGCAGGATCCAACATCACAAACAAAAACGACTCCAGCCCTGCCAGGTAGGTGAGCACTTCCTCCCGGGCCGCTTCCGGCTCTAACGTGTTGACCTGGGCCGCTTGCTCAATCAAGGCTTTCACTGCCGTTGGCCCCTGCAACAGGGATCCCAGCCAAGCCATCTGAGGGGCTGAGATGGTCAGGCGTCCATAGCTAGCCCCCGGCCAATTCATGGCAAACTCCAGCTTCTTCTCGTAGGCTTTGGCAAAGTTTTGGCGAAATTCGACGTTGTCGGCCAGGATGGGGTTGAGCTGCACTCTGCCCCCCAGCCAATCGGCGTCGCTCCAGGGCAAGACCAAGGAAGAGCCGGGGTGTTCTGCCCAAAAGTCAATGAGGCGATGGTTGGGGTAGATCAGCTCATAAAAGTGATTCTGGTCGGCAGGCGAGAGTTTGTCCAGCTCGGCTTGCAGCCAGGGGGGCATGGCCCTCTCTTTGAACAAAAGCGCCGGATCCCAGTCGGCATAGTCCACCAAGCAGACAAGGCCCAGATCGGCGTCTGCGAGCATGCGCATCAAGTCGGGAACCAAGAAGCCTTTGTCCCCCGGCAAGAGGTAGTTGGCCCGGATGTTGGTGTTGTCTTTGTAGATCTCAGGGTTCCAGCGCAAGGCAGCTCGCAGTTCGTCTGAGGCCAAACTGGCCATGAATTCCCGTACCCGCTGACAGGCCTCAGGAGTGGGTAGATCAAACAGCCCCAGCAGCCGAAACGCCTCTTGTAGGCGAAAGATCACCTCCCGCTGGTAGGCGTGGTGCAGGTTGGCCCGCAGGATCCCGTCAGGTTTGAGAACCCGCTTGAGGGCTTTTAGCCCCGCCACCGGATCGTCCAGCAGATAGAGCACATCGTTGAGGCTGATGAAATCAAATTCCAGCCCCAACTGTTCGATGTCCAATAGGTTGAGAACATGGAGCTCCACCTCCCCGAAGCCGTGGTAGCGCAAGCGTCGCTCCGTCACCCGTACCGACTCTGCCGACAGGTCGCACACCACCAGCCGCGCCCCCGGATTGGCCTCCGCCAGGATCAACGTTTCCCAGCCAGAGCCGCAGCCAGCATTCAAAATGAGAGCGCCTTCGCTGGGCACAATGGCGCGGGTGCGGGCGTATTGGGCGGTGGTCAAACTTAGGCGGTACAACCCGTCAATGGCGTTGCGGCCCGAGGCCTCAATCGCCACATTGGGGTAGGGCAATTCTTCGTACAGTTGCCGCAGAGATTCTGTCGAGCTGCTGGCCATGGGATCCGCTGCAGGAAGCTGCCCTTTATGCTACCCGGCATCCCTTCCCCGCAGGAATGCCTCTAAGGCAGCAGCCAGGGTTTCATTCCCCTGCAGATCCAACCCATCCGGCCTCTGGGGTGGGTGGGCGGGATCCCGCAAAAAGTCCCAGGATCCTTGAAAAAACTCCTCTGGCGAGAGAATGCGATGCCAGCCATAGCGCCGCAAACCCTCAACCAGCAACGGTGACTCAGCAAACCCAGAGCGGGTAACACAGGCCATAGGTGTGCGGCTGCGCAGGGCCTCCGCCAAAGTGCCATAGCCCGGCTTGGACACCACCCAGCGGCAGAGGGGCATCACATCCACCGGTCGCCACACCCGCCCATCCAAAACCCGCAAGTTGGGCAAGGGGGGAGCTTCCGGATCAAACGTGAGAAACTGCCAGTCGGGAAAATCTTGGAGCCGCTCGTGAGGAAACCCCCGTACCCCTAGCCCGCCAAAGGTGAACAAAGCCCTGGGTTGCTCCGGGTGTAACCCCAACTGGGCGGCGACCTCTTCTGGTGGGTAGCGGGGATCCGATCCCGTCAGCCCCACCTCCCGCTGATGCGGGAAGGCGCTAGTGCTCCGCACCGCTGACGCGACCATGCTCTCGCTAAAGGGCAGGCGAAACAGAAGGTCACATTGCCCATAGAGCTCCCGAACCCAGGCCACAAACGGTTGAAACTCCGGGCCGTATTCTTGGTAGATGAAATCCCAGCCAAAATTACTGGCCATCCAGCAAGGGATCCCAGCAGCTTGGGCAATCGCCGCAGCAATGGGCGGCACATCCGCCAACACCAAAGGCACCCCCTGGGCTCGAATGAAATCCGCTTCTTCTCGAACAAGCTCCGCAGCGCTGGCTTTAAACGCCTTGAGGGCAGCCAACGTAGCCGGCAGATCCGCTTGCAGCCCATCCGGCTGCACCACCCCCACATCCAACGCCCGCGGCCGATGGAGAAACTTCCCCTCCACGTAACGCTCCAGGAGCCAGCGGGGAGCCGGCGTAACAAAGATGGGCAGAACATGGGGATCCCGCCGCAGCAAAGCATTCACGACCGCCGCCAGACGGGTAACGTGCCCAAACCCGTGAGCTGTTGCCGCCACATACAGAGGAACGGGATTCATCGCGACCACCTCAAGACAGAACAGGATCTGCGGGGGACTTTTCCCTACGGGATCCCCACAGATTGCTGGCCAAAATCAGACCCAGGCCCAGCACGGATCCCAGCGCAATCCTCTCGCCCAACAGCACCGCAATCAACCCCAACGACAAAAAGGGCGTCACATACACCCAGTTGGCCAGGGATCCCCGGTGGCCCGCCAACTCCAGAGCCCGCAGCCAAAATACAAAAGTCAGGCCCATCTCCGCCAGACCAATGTAAGCCGCCCAACCCAGCCCCGCAACTGTCCAAGAGACCTCCTGAAACGGCAGCAGTAGCAGGCCATAGAGGCTGCCGAAGAGAAACCCTATAAACAGCTTCAGCACCGCATCTCGCCCATCCCGCACATTGAGTAGCCAATAGAGCGCCCAGATTCCAGAGCTGCCCACCGCCAGCAGGACCCCCCAGGGATCCTCCACCTGCAAGGTGCCCCAGGATCCCCCCGTAGCCACCAGCACCACTCCCAGCAGGCTCACCCCCAAGGCCAACACCAGCCGCCAGCGAAAGCGCTCTCCCAACAGCGGCACCGCCAAAAGAGCCAGCACCAGCGGCCAGGTGTAGTTCAAAGCCATCGCCGCCTGAGCCGACAGGCGGTCATAAGCCTGGAACAACACCCCATAGTAGCCAAGGGGGTTGAGCAGCCCCTGAAGGGCCGACAGGCGGATTTGGGATCCCCTCTGCCTGCCGATCAACCTCGCCCGCCCTGTAACCACCAAAACGATCCCCAGGATCAAGCAAGAGCTCAATGCCGAAAAAATCAGCAAGACCGTCGGCGACAGGTGCTGCAACCCAAACTTAAAAGCGCTGGCAGCCGTAGCCCAGCCCAAGATGGCCGCCGCCAGGTAAGCATATGCTCGCCAGGGATCCCTAGGCATCAAAAGCTGTCGAGATTGCTGTCCTCTGGCTTCGACTTAGCTCCGGTGGGAAGGCCCAGCCGCGGTGCCACCACCCAGGCATAGAGCAGATAGCCCAGCCCCGCCACCACTGCCCACCTGAGAACGGTGCCGAAAACCCGGAAGAACAGCCCGACCAGAAGAATACAGCCCAGAATGGCGAAGACCGTCACCAGTGGACGCCCCCAAGTCTCAACCCAAGCTCGGACGGCACTTTTCCCCTGAGACGCAACGGATGTTCCCGACTCCCGAGAGGCTGCAGCCGCTTGCTCCAGTTCACGCTCAAGCTGTTTCAGCCGTTCTTGTTCTGAGAAAGAGAGATCGGACATAGAGAGCAGTCTCCAGCGGTGTCACCTCCATCTTACGAGCTGCTCCCGAAGATGGGCAGACTAAGCTCGCGCCGAAGGGATCTCCTGAACCATAGCCCGGAACACATCCAAAGCCGGGCCAGGGCGACGGTTAGGACGCGGAGCCGAGATCTCATTGGGCACAAAAGGCTTCTCCACCACCACCTTGGGCTTGTTGGCAGGAGCAGTTGCTGTAGCCGCAGGAGCAGAGCTGGGGGAAGCCGGTGCAGAACGAAAAGGCCCGGTAACAAAATCCACCAAGCCGCCGAAGAGAATGCCGAAAAAGGAGAACAGGCCGCCGAAAAGCTTCTTGAGGATACCCATAGCTAATTGCAAAGAGATGAGGTGAGAACTTGTCGATGTTGAGAACTTGTCGATGTTATGTCGATGTTGTGAAGTTATACAACTCGACCTTCATTATTGTTAAAAGGTAGCCTCTTGGCCATGAGTAGATATACTCCTTTTCTTAGGCCTGGGGATCCCCCACCCGCCTGCCCTCGGCGTCAAATTGCTGTAGGGGCAGGATCAACTCCAGCTCCTGCAGTTCCAAAGGCTGAGGGATCCCTCTACTGCGCCCCAAAGCAAAGCCATCCGCCGCTGCTGGATTCACCTCATAGCCGATATCTGCCATTGCTCCCACCGTGAGAATGCTCAAGGGGTTGGCTACCCCCCGGTCGATGCGGCTGGTCATCAGCTCGCGGCCCAAGACGCTCTCCCGCCAATGGGAATCTCGGGATCCCTCCCCAAACTCGTTTTCTAAAGGAACAGAGGGCGCGTTTCCTCCCAGCGTGGCGAAGGCGCTGACCGCCCTGGGGCCGATAAAGCGGGGATCGTAGCCAGGGGGCGTAGGCTGATCCCACCTCACCAAGCCCACCGTTAGCCCCTTGGGATCCCAGACGCTGGGCAAAAAGCCCAAGGCATGGCCCAACTCGTGCAGGGCGGTAATGGGCAGATCCCCTCGTTCTTCCAGGGCAGATAGATTTTGACTGTTGAACAGAACTACGGAGTAGAAAGGCAGACCGTTAGAGGCCCGCACAAAACAGGGAGCAGCTCCCCCCAAAATTCGCTCGTTGCCGAGGTTTCTGGCCCGCACCTCCACCAGCAGATCGTCGATGGGGAAATTGAGTGGCGTGCTGGGAAACCCTCGATCACATTCGTCGGCCCGAATGGTGGTGGGGGGCAGATCCGGCTGGTCACCAACGATGATCTGTTGCCAGCGCAGAGCGGCATTGCGGACGATCGACTGCTGGGTGGGGGTGAGACTGTTGTCGGGAAAGCGAACGTCAATGGTGAACTGGGAAGCAGGCGCAGTCGTTGGCGAGGGCAAAGGGGCAGGAATGACAGTCGGAGTAGGGGTGAGAACGACAGTTGGAGTAGAGGTAGGAATGACGGTTGGAATGGGAGTGGGAATGACACTCACAGAAGAGGAGCTACCACTTCCCCCGCAGGCCTTGAGCGCCAGTACCAGAAGCACAGCCACCAGGGATCCAAGCAGACGCAGACCCCACACTCTGCCCAAAAGCAGTCGCTGCCTTGAATTCACACCACCTCCCAAAAAGCCCCATGACCCAAGTGGATCATACCGGCTGCAACCATCCTCCCGAGCATGATTTGCGTCACACCGCACCGGTCAACTTCAAGGCCAGGAAGAGATGGGTTTGGAGGTCTGTATCTTCAGGTCGGAAGCCCTCAATCTAACAATCCAAAGAGTCAGAAGATCCTTCCTCTTCTATGCCCCAGCCCGCAGCCAAAACATCCACCGCCGCCCGCAGCGCCTGGTTATCCCCCAAGAGCTCCTCGGGATCCGAACGCGGCTCCACCAGGGGAACCAAGCGCAGAATACGTCCGTCCTGAACCAAGTCGATAACCACGCCCGGCTGCTCCTTGCCCAGGTTGGCAATCTCTTCTTCGGAAGCGGGATCCCGCAGACAGGCATAATCAAAGCTGTTCACATTTAAGTAGAGGCTACGGTTTACCACCAGTGTGGCAGCAGTGGGATCCTGAAAAACATCCACCACGCAGCCTTCCCCCTGCTTCCGTACCGAGCCATCGACGATATCAAAGTAGCGAACACGGGCCAAATCGGATAGGAGTCGGTAAATATCCCGCTTGTTCACCAAAGTTCCCGTATTCACAATACAGGGGGCACAGGGATGAGTGTCTGTCATAGGGCAGTCGGTCTCGAAAGGTCAACAGATTGAGAGTAGGCAAAAGGAAAGCAACATCAACAGTGTCTGCAAACTATCTCCGAAAACATCAGTCCTCGGCAATTCTAGGCGCGGTTATGATTGACAAGCAACAGGGATCCGTAACTTTACAAAAACTTTAATCAGCTAAAAAAGAGAGAAGTAGCCTGCCCTGCTTTATCCAGTTAACCCAGTGCAACAACAGAACAACTCGCTCCATTCCGCCTACCCAGGGCTCAGACTGCTCTCAAGGCAAAATCAATCCATAGCTTTGCTTCTATCGACTTTATCACAGCCTTGCTGCAAGCAATCTTGCAAAAGCGCGGCATCACCCACCTGCTGTTCACCGGGGTAACCACAGAAGTCTGCGTGCAAACCACAATGCGCGAGGCCAATGACCGCGGCTATGAGTGCCTGCTGGTGGAAGATTGGACCGCCAGCTACTTCCCAGAGTTCAAGCAAGCCACCCTGGAGATGATCCGGGCGCAAGGGGGCATCGTCGGCTGGACGAGTTCTGCTCAGAACATCCAAAAAGCGTTATCGGGTTTACAGTGAGTGTGAATAACCCAACAAGCGTGAGGCTGAACCGATGACACTGGCTCAGGAGGCAACTGCCCAAGTCCCCGCCTTTTGCGAAGGGATCCAGTACTTCGGGGATCCTTGGCCAGAATTCGACCGCCTGGGCCAGGCGCCCGCAGTGGATGCCGGCACCGGGAAGCTGAGGGATCCCGGCAGTCGTATGGCCGCCTACCAAACCTTGCTCTATGCCGATGCCTTGCGCTACCTCACCCTGCAAATGACCGCCAGTAAAGCCTCAGGCCATCCGGGCGGATTTGCCAGCCAAGCAGAAGCCTATGCCGCTCTGGTGTACCTGGGCCAGAAGAACATCCCCACCGAAGTCGGGCACCACGCGCCGGGCTTTTACGCGGCCATGTTTTTGGATGGATCCCTGGCCGAGATGGGCATCCACACCGTCGCCGACCTGCGGGCCCGTTTTCGAGAGCGGGAAGGGCTGTTGGGTCACCTCTCTGGCTACATTCCCGGGCTGCTGGCACCGGCTGGGCCGCTGGGGCAAGGACAACACTTTGCCATGGCAGGAGCCCTGCTCTATCCAGATCGCCTCTTCCCGGTCACGATTGGGGATGGCGGCCTGGGAGAGCCCTATGTGATGAGCTCCATGATTCACTTCCACACGGCTTTCCCGCAGCGCACCAACTTCCTGCCGGTACTGGTTTGGAATGGCTACAGCCAAGAACACCACAGCATGATCTCCACCGCCAGCAACGCCCAGATGGCCGAGTATTGGCGGGGCAACGGCTTTGAGGAAGTGGTGTTGGTGGATGCCAAGGACTTTGACGATGCCCAACAGCCTGGCCCTTACGTCGACAGCACTCAGTTTTCCCTAGAAGCCCGCCTTGCCTTTGCCCAAAGGGTGCTGATCGAAATGGAGCGAGCCATCCAATCAGCCCTGAGCGGACAATTAACGGTTTTCATCCTCAAGCAACTGAAGGGGGCTGGGGTACATGCCAAGGGATCCAAGTCCCACAACCTCTACGGCCACCACACTCTGGATCACCCGGACATTGTGGCGGCTCTGCGGGCGCGGGCCTTACATCCGGCAGCTTGGGCCCTGGTGCGACAAAACTGCCAACGGGCAGCCGGGGGGCCAGCCGCCAAGGTGGCGGTTACAGAGTTCGTTCGGCCTTTGCCGCCTTTGGGATCCCTGAACCTGACGGAGTTTCCCCTGGGGGACAAGCAGGTTTCCACCACGGCCATCGGATCCCTGGTGGTGCAGGTGGGGCAGAAGGATCCCGACTTTTTGGTGGCCAATGCCGACGGCAACGAAGCTTCCGGCATCGCCAATGTGAACCAAGGTCTCAAGGTGATTCACCCCACGGTGGATCCCTTATACAACCAACAGCCCCAAGGCCAGGTCTACGAACCCCTGAGCGAAGATGCCTGCGCGGGGCTAACGGCGGGCCTAGCCCTCTTCGGCGGACGCTCCCTGTGGTGCTCCTACGAGTCCTTTGCCGTCAACGGCCTACCCATCTGGCAGACGGTAACCCAAGCCATGGCGGAGCTGCGCCGGCCCACCCCCTCGGCCATTGCCCTCTTCACTGCCGGCGCTCTGGAACAGGGGCGTAACGGCTGGACCCACCAACGCCCGGAAATTGAGGCCTACCTGGCAGCCATGATGCGCAACGGCAACATCTTTCCCCTCTTCCCGCCGGATGCCAACTGTGCCCAAGCTGCCTACGAATGGGCCCTATCCACCTGCAACAAAGGGATCCCTATCATCGCCAGCAAAACCCCCCTGCCCATCCGCACCACCCTCGAACAAGCCCGCCAAGCAGTAGAGCAGGGCTGCATCGTCCTTCAGGAGTTTCCCGGATCCCGAACCGTCGTCTTTGCCGTGGTGGGAGATATGGTTCTCCTGCCCGTGTTCGAGGCGGCTGAACAGCTCCAAGCCCAAGGGATCGGCTGCAAAATCGTCTCGGTGATTAACCCCCGCCGTCTGTATCGCCCCGGCGACGTGGCTTGGTCCACCTGTGCCCAGCCAGATGGGGAATTCATGTCCGACCAGGAGTTTGCCGCTTGGTTTGCCGGTGAGGCCCTCATTGGGGTAACAGGCGGATCCAGCCTGATGTTGGAGCCTCTGACACTGCGCTACACTGGCCCGCGCGACATTTTTGCCTGGAAACGCGGGGAAACCACCGCCACCCCCGCCGAATTGATGGACTACAACGGCCTGACAGCCCAAGCACTAGCAGAACGAGCCAAGCAACTGCTATGCTGAGGGCAAGCTTTTAGCTTGGTTAGCATTGTCCACCTTATTTTTTCCTATTTTTTCCTATGACTGCGGCTAGCTCTCTCCGAGAGAAGCTTGAGAGGATATCTCCCACCGAGAGGGTAGAGCGAGTTGTTGTCCAACACTTTGCTGTTCCTCTCCTGCAGGCACTTGGCTTTGACGACTCGGAAATTAGAGATGAATTCGAGACAGGTTGCGGCCAGGTCGATCTCGCAGCAAGAAAGAACGGAGATCCTGAAGATATTTTCCTTAGATCCCCGAAGAATCCCTACTTGCTTTTGGAGGCAAAATCTAGAGCAGTTAATCTCAGAGAAGGATCTTGCTATAGAGATGCAGTTTGTCAGATAGAAAGTTACTTGCTTGCCAAGAACTGCAAATCTGCAAAATGGGGAATTATCACCAATGCAAATAACATCCAGCTTTGGAGGAAGCACGGAAAAGTCGTTCACCCCGCTACAGCAAACCTTGATATTAGCTCAGATAACATTGAGAGCATAGTGCGTAACTTGCGAGACAAGATAGAAAACTATGAGCGCGCTCTGACTGTATGCGTGTATAACAATAAAGGGGGCGTAGGCAAAACAACGACGATCATTAACCTTGCGGCAGCACTAAAAACCAAGGGAAAAAAGGTCTTAGTTGTTGACTTTGATTCTCAGGGTGATCTGACAAGAAGCTTGGGAGTTACTCCTGGAAAAATTACACTGACGCAGTGCTTAAAGGATCCCAAAATAGATGTTCATTCCGTTGTCCAAACATACAGACTCAAGACAGTTAGACAAGGCAAACAGAGTATAGTTTCCATCTTTGACATCATCCCAAGAGACCCTGAACTGGAAACGTTAACTGATAGCCAGGCGGTAGCATATATCCAGAAGGGAACTCGGCGCCTTCGCGATCTGATTGCCCCTCTTCGCAATGAGTATGACTACATCCTAATCGACTGCCCAACTCAATGGCTTTACTTTAGCCAGAGTGGTGTCTTTGCCGCCGACGTTATTTTGATACCTACCCGCCCCGACGATCTGTCTTCCCTGAATAATGCTGCTAGAGTAATCACCAGCTTTGTTCCAGAAACTGCTAAGTCACGACAGGATGGTGGCCCTATTGCTTTGCCTACCTTTTTCAACGGTGTCCCCTCAGAAAGCGAAAACACTATTAAACGAGCAAATGATGAGATAGAAAAAATTGTCAGCCAAGAGAGAAGCATGAACCTACTTCCATATTTCTGGCCGCATTTTAAGAGAGGTAATGAAAACAAAAGCATTTTTAGGATACCTGACTATGCAGTGATATCCTCTGCAAGCTTTGCTCGAACTCCTGCCGTCTTTAGGGACAGGAGAGTTTTAGAATACTACCAGAGTCTTGCCCGTGAGTACTTTATCGATGAGTGAGTTTTCAGATCTAGGTAGGTTGGTTAACTTACCCCTTGAGAGCATTACGCCCGCCGATGGGTTTTCTGCTCCCTCCTTCCTTGTTGCCGCAGCCGCAGATCAGCTAAGGGCGACAGGAGGACACAACTGGGTTCCTCTGCTGGTGGTCGAGGCTGGCGACTATCAGTACAAAGCCATTGGTAATCATTTTGTCTATGCAGTTGCTCAAGAAGCGGGACTGGAAAGGCTATGGTGTATCGTTGTCGATCCTGATCCAGAGCAGGTTAAGCAGGCCCAGATTCTCGCCAAAGAAATTGTTCCGAAGGTAAATTTGACCAATACATCGAGAGAGACTATCTTGGCTGCGCTAAGATACCTAGCCGAGCGACCCAGCAGTCCCCTCAAGGGAGTCGATGTAACCATTGCAGCTGCCCGGATTGCAGAGGCGGATAGAAGTTGGTGGCAGGACTTAACCCCCATAACCAAGCTTGGGTGCAAAATTACGCGAGGCAAAAAACTGGATGCCCTATCGGAAGTATTTTTCGTAACTCCTACAGCGTTGCCCCCTACTCTGAAGAAATCATCCAAGAGATCTGCGGCATCCGCTGGCGCGAAGAAAGCGACCTCAACTCGCTCGCGGAAAAAAACAGAGGGAGAGAGCTGAAAGGGATCCCTTCAAAAACATATTCTCCTCTCCACATCACCGAGGCCCGACTCCGCTTGCTGTGGGATGCCTGCCTCAAGCCTCCCTTTGAATGGCTACTGCCACCCAAACAGCCTTGGCCGCTCTCAACAACAGCCTCCATGGCAGGTATGCTCTGCTTACCTAGGACGACCGGATCCATCTGGAGCTCATGCACAGGATGATCACCAGCATCTTGGAGATCGACCTGACCCAAACCGTCCGGTATTATCTTGACCACAGGGATCCCCCCCTTATTGCCTGGATCCTGGGCCGTGATCAAGCGCTCCAGACCTGTTGAAACCTCATATTGTTCAGGGTCAGGCCCCATTGGGATCCAACGCTGCCACAGATCCGAGGCTTTGTAGCTACAGAGTTTGAGGACTCGATAAACTTATGAGGTCGAAGCTCAACGGCTGGAACCGGTAGGATTGACTTATCTTTGGCCAGTGTCCTGCTAGGAATGGATTATGGCGCTTTACGACTGCGACTTTTATGCCTGGACGCAAGAGCAAGCCGCACTGCTGAGATCGGGGCAGTGGGATCGATTGGATATTCCCAACTTGGTGGAGGAGATTGAGACTTTGGGCAGGCAAGAACGCCGCGAATTGGTGAATCGGCTAGGGATCCTGGTGGGCCATCTGCTAAAGTGGCAGTTTCAGCCTCAACAACGAAGCAAAAGTAGGATAGCCACAATTATCGAACAGCGGCAAGAGGTGCAGGAGTTAATTGCGGATAATCCCAGCCTTAAGTCTTATCTGGTTGAAGCAATGAATAAAGCTTATCAAAAGAGCGTCCTGCTGGTGGCTAAAGAAACGCCTCTATCTCTGGACGATCTGCCTGCCCAGTGTCCCTACACATTGGATCAGGTGATGGATCCCAACTTTTACCCCGAGCAGGAGAGCCCCCAGTGAGGATCTCGTCTTTCCCTCATAGCGTATCTCCCTCTTTCAGTTGGGCGTTTTCATAGTTAACATTCCACCTAGGCAAATGACAATTTCGCTGTGGCCAATTGACGGTCTGAGCTGATGCGGTTGTCAGATGCTCTCTTCAAAATAATCACTATCAACTTTCTTGACTGGGTACAACGAAACTGTAGATACGCCAACGTCGTGCTCAATCATTAGATTTGTTAGTTGTTCGCCGTCAATCAAAACAATCTTACTGCCGATCTGCGAAACGTAGCTGCTAGCGTCTTCAGTAAACCTGGAGGTAGTGATAAAAATACCCTTGTTTGCTCTTTGAGCCTGTAAAGCACCCACAAACTGCATGACATCAGGACGACCTACCGGATTGCTATCCCAACGCTTTGCCTGAATATACACAACATCAAGACCGAGTTTGTCCTCTTTGATGATCCCATCAATTCCACCATCGCCACTCTTGCGAATTGCTTTGCCCGCATCTGCTCGTGAACCTCCATAGCCCATTTTGACCAGCAGTTCCACAACAACCTTTTCGAAGAAGGCAGGCGATACTTTCTTTAGCTTGGCAAGCAGTTCATCGGCCAGTTTGTCACGGAGATTTTCATACGCAGCTTCTAACTGCTCTAATGGTGTCGCTGCCGAAGTCTCTGATAAAGCTTTTTGTTTGCTTGCCTTGTTGCTGCTTCTTGTGCCTTTGGGCCCCTCAAATTCTCGGAATTCAGGATATTGCCTGAGTAACTCTACATTGATGGTTTTGGGCTGTTTTTCAAGAAGATCTCTTCCGCGGTCAGTAATTTGGTAGAATCCTCTGCGCGTTGTTTCCAGCAGCCCTGCCTTTTTCATATAAGTTGCAGCCCAGCCGACGCGATTGACAAAGGTTGGCTGTACACCGCTCGGCAGCATCTCCCTGAGATCGTCCTCTGTGAGGCCCAGTTCCTTTGCCAGAACTTCAACAGCTTCGCTGGTTGATATTTCGGTTTCTTTACGTGCTGCAAACTGGAGAAGTGGCAACATCAAGCTCTGATAATCGGGAACGGCCATTTGTAGAACCGATGTGAAGATAGGGATCCCAAACCGAAGTAGGTTCCACCCATAACTTTACGCCAACCCTCTGCTGCAAGCCAGTTAGGGTATCCGCCAGGCCGGGAAGCCTCTGAAAAAAGTTTGACGTGGATGGCTCAGGCGTGATTTGAACACGCGACCAAGGGCTTATGAGTCCCCTGCTCTACCGCTGAGCTACTGAGCCAGGACAGCGCTTAACTAGAATAGCACTCTTGGGCCGGAACTGCGCCTCAGAAAATCCCCTCAGCCCCCTCTCGGGAAGAAGCCCCAGACAAGGCAATGCCTATCGGCAGGCCAGGGCAGCTTCGTAAACCCGTCGGTTGGCCGCGAGAGACTTCTCCAAATCCACCAGTGGGCGAGGGTAGTCCACCCCCAATCGGACTCCAAATTGCTTCTGCTCGGCAGCAGTGAGGCGATAGGGCTCGTGGATTTTATCCCCCGGGATCCCGGCCAATTCCGGCAACCAGTGGCGCAGATAGTCTCCTTTGGGATCGTACTCGCGAGATTGTTTGGGGATGTGGAAGTAGCGGAAGCCGCGGGCATCGTTCCCTACGCCGGCGGTGTAGTTCCAATTGCCGTAGTTGCTGGCCACGTCGTAGTCGATGAGCAGCGACTCAAACCACTCAGCGCCCATGCGCCAGTCGATGCCCAGGTTCTTGGTCAAAAAGCTGGCCACATTCTGCCGTCCCCGGTTGGACATAAACCCAGTAGCCGCCAGCTCCCGCATGTTGGCATCCACCAAGGGGTAGCCCGTCTCACCCCGACACCAAGCCTGAAAGCGCGGCCAATCCTGCTGCCAAGGGAGGGGGATCCCTTGGATCCCAGAAGGACGGAACAGTTTGGCGCCGTGCTTGGCCAAGATAAACCGAAAATAATCCCGCCACAGCAGCTCAAACACCAGCCAGTAGGTGGACTCATTGCGCACCCGCTCCTGCTCGTAACGCTTGACCTCGGCATAGACGGTGCGAGGGGAGATGCAGCCCAGCGCCAACCAAGCAGAAAGCCGGGAGCTATCGTCGGGATCCAACATGCCGTTGCGGGTTTCTTTGTAGATGCGCAGCCGATCCCGATCCCAAAAGTAGGTTTGCAGGCGGGCATGGGCAGCAGTGCTGCCGCCAAGGTAGGTGAAGCGGGCCCGTGGATCCCTAGCAGGTGAAGATAGCCCCAGCGAGGCCAAAGTAGGCAGAGGGCCGGGATCCAAACCCGATGGCAGGGGGGGGATCGAGGGAATGGGCAAGGGATCCCGGATGGGGGTGCTCCCCTCGACTTGCTTTCGAAAGCGGGTGAACAGCTCCGGCAGTTGCGAGAGACAAAAGGGGAGATCCTCAGGGTGATAGAGGGTATGGCCCCAATCAACCTGCAGCCGGATCCCCAGAGACCGCAAAGCCCGCTCAACAGCAGCCGCCACCTCCTTCTCCTCGGTGCCCACCTCTTCATGGGCATAGACCGCCTCGACCCCCCACTCCTGTGCCAAGGTGGGGATCACCTGTTCTGGCTGTCCCTGGCGGATCACCAAATCCGAGCCGCGCGACCGCAACTGCTGCCGCAAATCCGCCAAACTCTCCAGCAAAAACTGACCGCGGAAAGGGCCGGTTCTGGGGCGGAGCCCAAGGGAAGTCTCGCCGAACTGGCGGGGATCCAAGCAATACAAGGGGATCAAAGGGGATCCCTGTTGGCAGGCCCGCGTCAGCGGCTGGTGATCCAGCAGGCGCAAGTCGGTGCGAAACCACAGCAGGACGGTCATTCTGCAGCTACCCTACACGGATCCCGCGGACTCAGACTTGGACACCCGAACCCCAGCTGGACGCCCCAGCTCAGGGCTGGGAACAAAATGAGGCACATCGGCAGCCGGGATGTGAACAGGGGCCTTGGTGCGCGGATGATAGGTTTGCCGGGCGGGACGATGGCGCAGCGAGAACGTGCCAAAGCGAGCCAGCCGCACGGATCCCCCCTGGGCCAGGCATTGGCTAATGCTGTCCAGCATAGCCTCCAGAGCAGCAGCAGCCATTTCCACGGTCAGGCCATCCACCTGCGCGGCCATCTGGCGGGCCAGCAAACGGCGAGTCAAATGAGGAGGAGAAGCCACCAACCGACCCTCTAGACAACAGAACACAGACAGGGGCTTAGAGCACCTCCAGTTCACTCTCGAAAAACCAATGTCGAGAGCGATCGGGAAACTCCAGAATGTAGCCGACACCGCTGCCATCGACCACACGCCGTGCCAGCACCACAGCCTCTTTGCCCACCAGAGCGCTGAGGTTTTCTTGTCCGCGATCCTGGACAGAGCGAACTTTGACCTTATTTCCAACCTTGATCGCCATAAAACCGCGAAGAGACTTACCACTCAAGATGGTACGGCAAAAGTCCCCTTGCCGAGCTCCTGCCGCACCTCTGCTGGGGTTGACCCCGATGGGATTGCTAGAATGGGGTCAAAGTGCCGTGCCCCAGGGAAGACTGCCTCCGTGATTGCCCTTTCCCTCAAACCCGCCCACTGCTCCTGGAGCGTTATCAGCTTTCCCTCCACCCTCTACACTCAGCCTGTCCTCGATCTCTTGATCTCAAAAGTCCCTCCTGCCTGGAGAGCGGAAATACGTTTGGGCCTACAGGAAGCAATCATCAATGCCGTCCGCCACGGCAACGGCCTCGACCCCAACAAGAAGGTGATCATCGAGTACGCCAGCTCGGAGCCCTTTTACCAATGGCTGGTGCGAGATCAAGGGCCCGGCTTTTGTCCCCAAGAGAAGCTCCACCGATGCCAACATAACATCTTGGAAACCGAAGAGTCGGGCCGAGGAATGCTGCTGCTCACCCAAATCTTCGACTTTGTGGAGTGGAATGAAACAGGCAACCAGGTCTACCTGGCCAAATACATCCACGCCAACTGTCGGGATCCCTGGATAGTCTGACCCTCAATGCCACTCCCAAAACAGCTTGCCCATTTGGGTAATCTGGCA
Organism: Thermostichus sp. MS-CIW-41; assembly: GCF_054058915.1. Lineage (NCBI taxonomy): Bacteria > Bacillati > Cyanobacteriota > Cyanophyceae > Thermostichales > Thermostichaceae > Thermostichus > Thermostichus sp. MS-CIW-41. The sequence goes on along the minus strand of NZ_JBSSBO010000018.1, from coordinate 11,029 downwards.
GCCCCGATCGGGGTAGGGAGCTTCAGAAACCGCTAGGGCTGTGGTGGCGAAGGCAAAGCGCGTGGATGACCAGCGGGATCCCTTAGCGCTCCGCGCCGCTGACGCGACCGGGTCGGGCAGCTCGCTTTCCAAGAGCAACCCCAGGGATCCATAGCCATAGCCCAAATTGCGGTGGGGCAGGGAAGCCACCAACTTGCGCCAGGCGCGATTTGCACTCAAGGGGGGATCCGCGAGGGCCGCCTCCAGAGCCGCCAGAGAAGAAGCCAGGTAGGAATAGCCTTTGCGATCGGCATGATACACCTGTGCCGGCAGCGGAATCCCCGACGGCGACTGGGGGAGAGCCTCTGCCGACTGCAATGACGCGGATCCTCCCTTCCCGCTGACTTCCAGCCGCTCCCCTGCCAACACAGGGATCTCCGGTCGATGGATAGAGCGGTGAGGACTCCGTCCCGCTGTCGCCACCGGCTGGGGTTCTGACTGCCCCCCTGCGGGAATGGTTGGTTTGGCCCAGGCAGTGGCGGTGCCACGCTTCGTTGCCAGAGAGATTACCTGCCAGCCTTGGGCGCGTGCCCGCTCATCCAAGTCGAAATAAGGACTCCGTCCCGCTGTCGCGACCGACTCATCCGGCAGCTTACCGACCCACAGCCAGGCTGGATCCCCGTCGCCGGGCAAAAGGGCAAAGGCAAACTCTCCCCGTTCCGGCAACAGACGCTGCCAGTCCAGCGCCACCTGAGATTGCAAGCGCTGCAGCCACTGGCCGGGATCCACCCGCAACCCCAGGGAATTTAGGGGCTGGATCTGCCCCAGGCTCTGCCAAACTGAGGCCAGATTCTCTCCGGAAACCAGCGCCAAGGTCTCATCCGGCAGATGTTGAAGGATCTGCGGGCGAAAGGCTTCTGCCGCCGGCAAGGAGAAGCCAGCGGGCGCATGCCAGAGGGCAGCACTTTCGGCCACCAAGCCGCGGAAGTTTACCCCCAACCCCAGCCCTACCGCCTGCAACGTCAGCCCGTCTGGAGAAACCGCCTCTGGATTTTGCCAGAAGGCCCAACCCACATGCGCCTCCCGCAAGGGCTGGATGACCTGCTGAAACAGAGGCTGAGCCACCAGAGACAACTGCGGCAACTGCCAAGCATCGATGGCGGCGCGAATGGCAGCAGGCTGCTCCGCCAGCAACACGTATTGCTCGCCGAAAACGGCTGCCGAGAAACCCTGCAGGCCCGGAATCGGGCTAGACACCACCTGAATGCCCTTGTAAGTGTCTACCTGCACCGGCCTCCCGGCCAAGCTCTGCCGTTCCCACAACAGGTTCAGCTCAAATTGAGAGACTGCCGCATCCCGCGTTTCTAGGGCAACCAAGGTGCCCCACTCCGGCAAACTGGCCAAGAGGGTGCTCCTCCCCAGCCAGGGCCGCACCTCCCGCTCAAAATCAAGGGATCCCCCGGCCAGCATGGATCCCAGCCAGCCTGGGCCTTCAGGGGAGAAAAACTTTTGCCACTGCTGACGGGCAGCGCGTCGCTGGGGGGCAGGAGTTGCCGCTTGCCAAAACGCTTGCACCTCGTCCAGGGGAACAGCCAACACCAGCAGCGCTTGTGCGGAGCGAGGGGCCAAACCCACAATTGGCGGCAGCTCCGGGTGGGCCAGCAACAAAGCCACCGGACTGCGGGTGAGCAGCCATACGACAACCCACACCACCATGGCGGCCAGAAGACCCAACCCGATTAGGATCCCGCGCAAGAGTTGCCGTCGTCCCATATCTCAATCTCTGCACCGAGGGAGACATGGCGCAGACACCCAGGCCCTACTGCTCTGCACTGCTGGCATGAACAGGCCTAGTGAAGAAGCGCTGCCCTCAGTCCTGCATGATAAAACCTTACCATGGAACAGAGGCTAACCCTGGTGTGCCAGCTGGAGCCCACCGCTGAGCAGGCGGCCAAGTTTAGAGGCACCCCACAAGCCTTTGTGATCCGCACCACCATTCCAAACCAACGTGCAGATCAGCCCTGCCTTGACCAGCCCGGCAGCTATCTAGGCCCATCCGAAAGTCAAACCCATGTCAGAGTTTCAACTGGTTTCTCCCTATCAACCCACCGGAGATCAACCTAAGGCAATTGCCGGTTTGGTGAAGTCAATTTCAGAAGGCCATCGTTTCCAAACCTTGCTGGGGGCAACCGGAACCGGCAAAACATTTACCATCGCCCACACCATCCAGCAAATCGGCAGGCCCACCTTGGTGATGGCCCACAATAAGACGCTGGCGGCACAACTGTGCAATGAGCTACGAGAGCTGTTTCCCAATAATGCCGTTGAATACTTCATCAGCTATTACGACTACTATCAACCGGAAGCCTATGTTCCCAGCACCGATACTTACATCGCCAAATCTTCCTCTATCAACGAAGAAATCGATATGCTGCGGCACTCGGCTACCCGCTCTTTGTTTGAACGGCGGGATGTGATTGTGGTGGCCTCGGTGAGCTGCATCTATGGTCTGGGCATGCCAGAAGAATACCTGAAGGCTTCCATCCCCTTCAAAGTCGGCCAGGAGATTAACCAACGGGATGTCCTGCGGGATCTGGCCAGCATCCAGTACGAGCGCAATGACCTGGAGCTGGTGCGGGGGCGATTTCGCCTCAAAGGGGATGTGCTGGAAATTGTGCCGGCCTATGAGGATCGGGTCATTCGCATCGAATTTTTTGGCGATGAGATCGAGGCCATTCGCTTAATTGATCCGGTTACAGGTGAGATTTTGAACAGCCTCAGCGCCCTCAGAGTTTATCCTGCTCGGCACTTTGTAACGCCGGAAGCACAATTGGAGCGGGCGATCCTCAATATCGAGCAAGAACTGGAAGAGCAATTGGCCCTCTTTCGCAAAGAAGGCAAGCTCCTGGAAGCCCAACGGCTGGAACAGCGCACCCGCTACGACCTAGAAATGCTGCGAGAGGTGGGCTATTGCAACGGGATCGAAAACTACTCCAGACATTTAACAGGGCGCAAAGCAGGAGAGCCCCCCGCCTGCTTGGTGGATTATTTCAAGGCCAACGATTGGCTGCTGGTGGTGGATGAATCCCACGTGACCGTGCCCCAAATTCGCGGCATGTATAATGGCGACCGTGCCCGCAAGCAGGTGCTGGTGGATCACGGTTTTCGCCTGCCCAGCGCCCTCGACAATCGCCCCCTCAAAGCCGAAGAATTTTGGGCCAAGGTTCATCAGTGTATCTTTGTTTCGGCTACCCCCGGCAACTGGGAACTGGAGCAGAGCGAGGCCCAATTTGAAACCCGGGTGGAAGATGGCAAGACCTTGAAGTTTTATGTGCAGGGCAGCGGTCGGGTTATCGAACAGGTGATTCGGCCCACTGGGGTGGTGGATCCCGAGGTGCATGTGCGCCCTACGGCTGGGCAAGTGGACGATTTGCTGGGAGAAATTTATTTGCGATTGGAGCGCTCTCAGCAGGGATCTGCCGAACGGGTGATCGTGACCACCCTCACCAAACGGATGGCAGAAGATCTCACAGAATATCTCCAGGAGCGAGGGATCCGAGTTCGCTATTTGCATTCCGAGATCACCTCGATTGAGCGAATTGAAATCCTACAAGACTTTCGAGAAGGGGCCTTTGACGTGTTGGTAGGAGTTAACTTGCTGCGGGAAGGGTTAGACCTGCCGGAAGTCTCCTTGGTGGCCATTTTGGATGCTGACAAAGAAGGGTTTTTGCGAGCAGAGCGCTCCCTGATTCAGATGATTGGGAGGGCAGCGCGGAATGTCCGTGGAACGGTGGTGATGTACGCCGACACCATGACCGGCAGCATGGCCCGGGCCATTGCCGAAACCCAGCGTCGCCGCGAGATTCAATTGCAATACAACCGCCAACACAACATCGCGCCCAAGCCCATTGTCAAGAAAAACAGCAATGCCATCTTGTCTTTTTTGGCCATCTCCCGCAAACTTAACGACCCAGATCTGGAAAAAGCCTTTCAAGCTGCGCAGGAGATTCCTCTCTCCGAGATTCCAGAGCTGATCGGCCAACTGGAACTGAAGATGAAAGAGGCCGCCAAAAACCTAGAATTTGAGGAAGCCGCCGAGCTGCGAGATAGAATCAAAAAGCTGCGTCAACGCCTTCTGGGCCATTCTCAGGGCACCTAAAATCCTTGCTCAGATCGGCCAAAATTGAGGTCGGCTTGTGCCACCATGAGCTTGCGGGGCAGCACCAGGGATCCCCAATTGATCGATAGGCGTTCGTACCAAACCGGCCATGCAGGACTCCGTCCCACTTAAGCGAGCAGCTCTTTGGGTTGGGCTGACGGTGGGGATAGGTCTCTGGCTTACCCCTGCCGTTGCCTCTGCCCCTTCATTGGCCCAAGCCCTTGAATTTCGGGATCCCAACTTTTTCCTGGCCGATCCCCGACCCACACCGGCTGAAGCGCCAACTCCTGAGGGATCCCCTGCTCCGGCTCCTAGCCCAATCGGGATCCCTTTGACCGGCCAAGAGGGCACAGAGGTGTTGGTGGGGAACATCCCGGTGTTCCGCCTGCAGACGGCAGACTACCCCAGCGATGTGCGGGCCGACAACGTTCGGGCGATCATCGAGCGCTTTCTCGAAGAAGGCCAGTTGCCGGAGCCAGAGGTACGGGTGGCCCAGGATGCCAATGGGCAATACATCTTACGCCTGGGGGAAAGAGGCCGCTTTGAGCGCACACAACGGTATTTGTTCACCGTCACCTATGCCGATGCAGCCGCAGAGCGCAGGGTGGCACCGGGTCAGGTGAGCCTGAATGACGTGCGTCTGGTGGCCAACAGTTGGGCGCGGCGGTTGGAGCAAGCGATTGCCAATTACCGCGAAGACCTGCTGGCTCTGCAACGGGCCCAGGATCCGCGCGTGCTGGTTCTGACCCTCCTGGCAGGGATCGCCACCTTGGTGGTGGGGTTCTTCCTCTGGCGGCTGTTCGACCGCAGCTTAACCCGTCTGCAACGCTGGTTGGAGCTTAAGGCCGGAGAGACCTGGGGCACCTGGATTGATGTGGGTGGGATGCTGCTGCGGGGCGTGGGGGTGATCCTCATCGCCGGCATCTCGCTGGATCGCGGTATCGGCTTCATCCCTGCCCTACGACCGTTTCAGCGCTCCTTTTACCTGGGCCTGGGTCGCGTGGTTGCCACGGCTCTGGGCGTTCTCACCCAGCCTCTGCCCAACTCCAGCGTTTCGATTGCCAGCTTGCTGGTCTTCCTCGTCCTCTCCATCTTGGTTTTCACCGGCGCCCACTACGTCAGCGTTGGCTTCAAGCAGCGCTTTTTGGCACGCCTGGGGCTGGATCTGGGCACCCAAGAGTCTTCGGCGGCCATCTTCAAGTACATCCTGACCCTGTTCGGCATCCTTCTGGTCTTGCCCTTCAGCGGCCTTAATCTGGGCTCCTTGGCGGTTATTGCCGGGGCGGTGGGTTTGGGGATCGGTTTTGGTTTGCAAAACCTCTCCAACAACTACATCAGCTACATTGCCATTTTGCTGGAGCGCCCCATCCAAATCGGGGATCTGGTGGAAGTGGACAACCTGCTCGGCACAGTGGAGCGCATTGGCCCACGGGCCACCGTCTTGCGCACCCTGGATCGCATTTTTGTGATCGTGCCCAACTCCCGCTTTACCGAATCGAAGGTGGTGAACTGGAGCTACCGGGATCCCCGCTGTCGCATCCACATTCCGGTCGGCGTGGCCTACGGCTCCGATACCGCCTTGGTTACCGAAGCCCTGCTCAGCGCCGCCAGAGAAAATGCTCGGGTGTTGAGCAGCCCTGCCCCCCAAGTCTGGCTCAAGTCCTTTGGCCCTTCTGCACTTAACTTTGAGCTGCTGGTGTGGATCAACCGTCCTCAAGATCAGTTTGTCTTGATCAGCGAGCTAAACTTCCTAATCGAGGCTGAGTTTCGGCGACGTGGGATCCGCATCCCCTTCCCGCAACAAGATATTCATATCCGCAGCCTAGAGGGATTTGCCCCCCTCAGTCAAAATGGCGGATCCCCTTCTTTGCCCGATACCGACTCCATTCACTCTGCCCTCAAAGAAGCGGCTCAATCGCCGGAAGACCAAAATGGTGTTTCCTAAGCTATTGCCTGCCATTGACACCCTATCGACACCATGTTGCAGCGGTTAGATGAGGTACTGGGAAGCTTTGGCAGCCATCCCCGTTGGGCTGAACTGAAGCAAATGCAAACCCTGCGGCAGCTCTGGCCCGAACTCGTCGGAGAGGCCGTAGCCGCCCAAACCTATCCTCTCAGCCTGCGCCGACAGGTGCTGCAGGTGGCCACCTCTACCCCGGCCTGGGCACAAAACTTAACCTTGCAACGCCAGATCATTCTCAGGAAACTCAACAGCCGGCTACAATCTCCCCTCAGCGATATCCGCTTCAGCTCTGGTGCCTGGCACAAGGGATCCAGCCCGGCTGCCCCCCATCCTGATGCGGAGCTGATCAGCAAGTTTTATGGCGCTCCCCGCCTAGCAGACCAAGATGGACAACGCCCTGGATCCTGTCCCAGCCCCAATCCAAAACAGCCCACCTCCGACCCGAAAGTGGCTTTCGAGCGCTGGGCCAGAGTGGTGAAGCAACAACAAACCCAGGAGAACCTGTTCCCTTGCCCCGCCTGCCGCTGTCCTACCCCTGCCGCCGAATTGGAGCGTTGGTTTGTCTGCGGGTTCTGCCATCGACAATCCTTGCGCCCGCCCAGCTAACTCAGGAAACTCGAATTACGGTTGCTTCAAATGGCAATCAAACGATTCGTCAGGTCGATCCCCAACTTCTTTCTTCCTCTGAGAGAGGTTGTGGATGGTTACGGCAGCGGCAAGGAGCGCTTGGGAAGCGTCTCAACCCAGTTTGAAATGCAACTGCGAACCCTTAATCGTTCATAGCCCGATAGGTGGCTACTGAAGACGGCGATACACGGTTTAAATAGCGGAAGATCCAATACTTAAAAAGTGTATCCAGAAAAACCGGAAAAGTAGCAATAAAGCCGTAGATAAAATCGCGGTTCTCCGGTACCCCCAAATGGGCAGCCAAATTACCCAGCAGCACCTCCCAACCGTGGGGAGAGTGATAACCGACAAACACATCGGTAAAGAGAATAATAATGAAAGCCTTGGCACTATCGCTGAGACCGTAGATCAGACGATCCAAAAAAGACTTGAGGACTTCGATTTCCTCACGCCCAACAAAGATAAGCCAGCCAAACACCAGCAGCGAAAGCAAATCAGCAAGGATATTCTTCAAGCCTTCCGAGTTCCTACGGCTATATTTTTTCAGCAGTTCCTCTGCCTTCATGGACAGTTGCTCTTCTGATTCCAGATCCCACTCTGGAGATTGATGGTGCAAAGCTCGCTCAAATTCTATTCTTTCCTTGAAAAACTCGAACTCTGTCAGGGCTTTTTCTTGAAATTCGTGGCTCAGAGCCACAATGGCAGGCTCCCGTTGTTGCAAGTGATCTACCAATGGCCCAAACAGAAAGTTTTTCGAGAGGATCTGGGTGAGCAGAGGCAAAATGGCCAACAACAACAGAAAACGAATCGATACTAGTGTGCGAGTGCGAGCCTCGCGATACTCCTGGATCAGTTCCTCTTCGGCCTGGGAACTCAGCTCACGGCGGATTTGGCTGGCTGTGCGCAGAATAGAACGGGGCAGAATCGCAGCTTTGGAAGCGACCGGGGCAGCGCCATTGCCGGAGCCTGCCTTGACAGAGACATTAGAAGAACTGGGTTCAGTTGAGGTAGGTTGTTCTGGCGGTTCGAGAGGCTCAGGTGAAGTGGAAATTGAAGCAGAGACAGGTTGGGATTTTCTGGTCGGGCGTTTGTATCGAGAAGTCACCTGATCGATAAACTGCAGTTTCTCCAAGATGGAAAGATCTCGTCTTTGGCGACCATTCTCAGGGTTTTCGCCGTTGCTTTCAGGAGCATCGACCTCAGCGGCATGGCGTTCTTGATCTTTATCTTGGGCAGAAACAGGGCCACTGCCATTTTGCTCGGGATCCGGCAGGCGAGAAAGGGCGCTGCTGGCTCTGAACTCTGCCAAACGCAGATCGATCTGGCGCAGTTGCCGGCGCAGTTGAATTTGAAAGTAGCGGCTGACATTCTGGCCATGTTGCCCGTTGCTGCCGATGGATCCTCCCTGGAAGTATTGATCCTCGATGGCTTTAATGCGCAGGGCAGCCTCATAAGCTTGGTCAAGGGAGCGCAGGGGGGTATTCGAGATCCATTGGCCCAGCCTGCTCAATACGGATTCTCCCATTGCTCGTTCCCGTGGCACTCCCCATGGGGGCCGATCCACACATTACAGTGATCCGATTGACTAAATTGACTAATTATTGTAACGAGTCCTGGGTGCCTAGGCGGGAATCCCAACGGTGGAGAAGTACTTGCAGAGACTGGCCCTGCCTCGACAGAAGTACAGACCGGCACCTTTGGGTCAGAGCAAACTTCAGTATCCCTTAAAGCGCTTGAGGGCAAAGCCACAGATCTGCAGCAGCCGCAGCCCCTCTCGCACATGGTGAATGTTGGAGCGACCATAGGTTCTGGGGAAATAGCGCACGGGGATATCCAGGATCTTCAGGGTGCGCTTGGCGGATCCCAGCAACAGGTCAAAATCTCCAAACGGGTCGAAATCCCCCCACTCTTGGCACAGCTTGGCAATCTGCTGGTAATCCTCCCGCCACAGGGCCTTGGTGCCACAGAGGGAATCTTTGATGCGGATGCCGAGAATGTAGGAGAGGAGAGCGGCAAAAAAACGATTGGCCCATTGGTTTAGCCGAGGCATTGCCTCTGGTTTCAGGGGATAGATAAGGCGACAACCATTGGCAAAATCACATCGCCCGGAAGCCACAGCCCGGAAAAACTTGGGCAGGTCCTCTGCCTGTACGGTCAAATCGGCATCGAGGATGATCAACACATCCCCTGTAGCGGCGGCTAGCCCCTTGCGCACCGCATCCCCCTTGCCCTTGCCCTCCTGCCGTAGAGCCCGGATATTGCGGATCCCTTGGTATTCCGCCTGTACCCGCTGGATCTCGGCCCAAGTCCCGTCGCTGGAATGCCCCTCCACAAAAATGATCTCGGTGCGGGATCCCATCTCGGGCAAATGTTCCACGCAGCGGCGGATGTTGCCCGCTTCATTCCGAGCCGGAATCACCACGGTGCAGGAAGGCTGCTGCTCAGGGGGGGGATCCCAGGCAGGGTCGGGCTGCAGGCGAGCGATCGTATATTCCGTCAGGCAGAGGGCGTTGATCCCGGGCAATGGGGCAATCACCCGGTTGATCACAGTCGAAAGGAACGGGATCCGCCGTGGCAACAACAGCCGCTTGCCCTGCTGAATGACCTCGTATCCTGCCAAGTGCAGCAGGTTGGCCACATCGGCTGCCGATAACCAGTTGGCTGCCGGCAGAGGCATCCGTTGCTTCAGAGCGGTTGCCAGGCTCAGAATCGGCTCCCAGAGCGGGTTGTGGTGGGAGAGGATCAGGCGGGTGCGTGGGGTACAGAAGCGGCGCAACTGCTGGAGAACCTGCTGGATGTCGGCCAGGTAGCCCAGGGTATTGACGAGCAAGATCACATCAAAAGGCTCCGCCAAGACGGGATCCCCTTTGTCCAGCGTGTGGGCATCTTGCACCCGGAAATGGAGATGGGGAAACTCTGCCTGAGCTTGGGCAACAATGTCCGCATCCCGGTCGATCCCCACCCCGAAGCTGGGCTGCAAGGCATTGAGCAGGGATCCCGTGCCGGAACCAATCTCCAAGATGCGCAAACCGGCAGGGACAAAAAAGCGATGCAGCCGCTCCAGATCCTCGTGGTAGTAGCGGTTTTTTTGCCGCCAGTAATACAAGGGGTGGGTCAATGCCGGCAAGGGAGCCCCAGGGTGTCGCTAGATTCAGCTTTTGATCATAAGGTGCTATGGATGCTCTGCTGGTCACCCAACCCGGCTGGGTTCTTGACAACAGGGGTGAAGCACTCCGGCAATTGTGTACCGCAGCCACATCTTGCCACCCCAGTCTCTCCCCACCCAGCGATAGCAGTACAGGGAAAAGGGAAGCATTGGCGGGCAAGTGCCAACGAGCGGGGATCTCAGCGACGACGCACTTTATCCCTTTGGCTGACAAAGATGATGGCACCAAAGAGAGCCCCCAGCACAACTGCACCAGCCACCAAGCTCCAGAGGAAGTTAGCAAGTGAGGGAGTCATAAAAGCGTTTCCTCCTCGTGCAAATAACCATTGCCCAACGGCTTTTCGATTATACCGAGCCCTGTCACCCTTCCAAAGCCTGCCTTTGTCCCTGCCGGACGCTGTCATTTGGTAGTTTGGTATTCCAGGGGCACCTCCTCTAGGGTTTGGCTCTTGCCGGCAAAGGGGTTATCCGGCGTTAAGAACAGCATACAGTGACATTCCTTTCGCTCCCGCATGGGTACACAGGGGCAATTCCAATAGCCTGCTTTTGCTTCTGCCTCTTTGTCTTCATAAAAACGACAGGGACACAGCGGGGCGCCCAATTGCTCTTTGTGCAGAGCCAAGCCTTCGATCACCGCCGTCGTAATTGATGGATCCGAGCAGAAAAAGGTCTCGGAGCGTTTGGCGTAGGTTTCTGCGAAATGCCGCATCAACTCAAAGCTCTTCTGTGAGGACTTTTTGTAACCACGACTTTCCATGACGATTCCCAAAAGTGGAACTAACCGGCTGTTGCTAGCAACGGGGTTCACAGCTTTTTCCGACGACGCCTCCCGAAGCCAGTACAGACGTGTAGGGGGCCGGGATTCTATTAACTCCACAGATAACTCCACAGACCTCCCACAACGCCGAGAAAAGCTGTATCTCGCTCTTCGTTGTACAGCAGACCTCTAGGCAGGACAAAAGATTATGCCCTTGCTGTTACACAAGGCAACATCTAGGGGCCGTAGCAAGAGCCAGCCTTGGCGTACTCTACAGAATACCTTGACATCCTCCCCGGCCTGAAGGCTGGAGATTCCTACCACGCTACGCATGGATGGCTCCTTGCGCAGTCGTCTCGGCGGGTTCCTGCTTCCGAC
>NZ_JBSSBO010000017.1:0-54142 GCF_054058915.1 Thermostichus sp. MS-CIW-41 | reverse complement strand
GGTCAGGACTTGGGTCATGGTTCTATTGTAACCTCGCATTCCTCCCGGCACTGACCCTACGGGTACAGTGCGGGGCTCCTGCGATTTCTAGCTGATCGAATTGACGATCCAGTTGGCCCAGTTGATCTCAGAGGGAAGGCAGGGAATCTGTCGCCGAGATTCTCGAAAGCAGGGTAGGATACAGCAGCTTAGGCCAAGGTGTTGAGGAGAACGGAGCATGCAGTGGGAGTGGAAATCAGAGCCAGATCCCAGTTGGCCAATTGGGGTGTTTGACAGCGGCTTGGGCGGGCTGACGGTTTGGCGAGCCTTACGCCGCCGACTCCCCCAGGAACGGCTCATCTACTTCGGCGACACAGCGCGGTTGCCCTATGGGGAACGCTCGCCAGAGGAGATCCTGGCCTTTGTGCGGCAAATTCTGACATGGATGCAGGCACAGCCGGTGAAGCTGGTGGTGATGGCCTGCAATACCAGCTCGGCCTTGGCTCTGGACCACGTGCGGCAGGAGTTTGCCCTGCCCGTTCTGGGGTTGATCCTACCCGGCGCCCAGGCAGCACTGGCCCAGGGATCCCGCATTGGGGTGCTCGCCACGATGGCCACGGTCAAGAGTCGCGCTTACTCAAGAGCCATTCAAGAGTACAGCGCTCTGGATCCCAAACGTTTTCCGTACCCCGTTTACTGTTGGGAGCAGGCCTGCCCTGAGTTCGTCCCTCTCATTGAAGCCGGATGGCTGGATAGCCCTGCTCTGCGACAGGCGGCTGAACGCTACCTGCAACCGCTGTTGCAACAGGGGATCGATACTCTTGTCTATGGCTGTACTCACTACCCCCTGCTGGATCCAATCCTGAAGCCTTTGCTGCCGTCCTCGGTCAAACGGGTAGATCCAGGGATGGCGCTGGTGGGATCCCTGGCCCGCGAATTGAGTTTGTGGGACTTGCGTCGCCCCTTGACCGCTGCTTGGGGAGAACCCCACCGTTTCTGTGTGAGCGGGGATCCAGAGCGATTTGCCCAGTTGGCCACTCCTTGGTTGGGCTTTCGGCCCCAGGTAGAACGGGTGGAATTGCCGGCTTTGGATGTCAGCAACTCCCTCCGCCCCTGAGCGCCCTTCTCCTCGGGGATAAAGATTGGGGGCCCCTCAACGGGTCATCACCTGCAAGGGGAAACGTTCCGCCAACTCCCCTTCCACCTTGGGTAGCCATTCCTCTTGGAACACCCACACCTGCCCCTGCTGTACACGGCCATCGGGGTTTTGCGTCAGCTCCAGCCAGTACACAAATTGGTTTCCCCGCAGCACCACCCCTTGGATGGCAAGGGCCAAGGTATAGCCCGGACTGCCTGCCAGAGCTTCTGGGGACGGGTAGCGAATCACCTCCACCGCCTGATCCAGATCGGCGGCGATCTCCGGCCCATAGACATCGCGAATGGCTTGAAAGAGATCCTCTGCTGTCAGTCCTTGGGGGCGAAAGAACGTCATCCGTTCCGAGCGAATCGTCTCCCGATCCAGCGGGTTGATGATCCGTCCCGGCGGAGCCACCGAAGCCAAGAACGTAAAACGGGATCCATCCGGCTCCACTCGGTTGATGTTCAGGGTTTCGCCCGGACGGGGCCGCAGCACAGGATTGTCCCTCACCCAGGCCGCCACCTGATCCGGAGATTGCCCGGGGATCCCCCAAGCTGCCGACCGAAGGCCCGCCACTGCCCAGCAGGCCATTGCCAAACCGGTTCCTCGCACCCAGCGCAGCCTTTTGCCCCAGCAGGACAGAGCCCTTGTTGGCTTTACACCCAAGACCGGCCAGCGATCGCAACGCACGTTCCCATTCCTCCGGGCGAACAACACAAAACTGAAAGAGATCAATTGAGGTAAGAGATCAATTAGGCGGGCATGGGCAGAACCATCCTCGATGCAAGCGCCCAACAGTCTTGCCCCTCCCCACTGTATCTGAAGATGTCGGTGCGCCTGTTGCGCCTGAGCGCGAGCATCACGGCCAATAGCTGCAAGGATCCCTCGGCAAGATGCGCAGATCCCCGGCGGCTTATCCGCCAAAACGTAAAAAGTATCTTAAGATCAACGGTAAGCAAATCTCATACGCACTAGGTCAGCACCTCAGGAGGTAACCGATGGCTCTCGTTGCAATGCGGACGCTGCTGGATCATGCCGCCGAACATGGCTACGGCATTCCTGCCTTCAACGTCAACAACATGGAGCAGATCCAAGCAATCATGCAGGCAGCCCATGAAACCAACAGCCCCGTTATCCTGCAAGCCTCTCGAGGGGCACGCAAGTATGCGGGCGAGAACTTTCTGCGGCACCTGATCCTGGCGGCAGTGGAGACCTACCCCCACATCCCCGTCGCCATGCACCAAGACCACGGCAATAGCCCGGCTACCTGCTATTCCGCCATCCGCAACGGCTTCACCAGCGTCATGATGGATGGATCCCTCAAGGAAGATGCCAAGACCCCGGCCAGCTACGAGTACAACGTGGCCGTGACCTCCGAGGTGGTGAAAGTGGCCCACGCAATTGGGGTAAGCGTGGAAGGAGAACTGGGCTGCCTGGGATCCCTGGAGACGGGCCGTGGGGAAGCGGAAGATGGCCACGGTGCGGAAGAGGCGCTCAGCCATGACCAACTCCTCACCGACCCCGACCAAGCGGTGGACTTTGTGGAGCGAACTCAGGTGGATGCGCTGGCCGTAGCCATTGGTACCAGCCATGGCGCCTACAAGTTCTCCCGGAAGCCCACCGGCGACATTCTGGACATGGAGCGTATCGCCGAGATCCACCGCCGCCTGCCCAACACTCACCTGGTGATGCACGGTTCCTCCTCGGTGCCCAAGGAGCTGATCGACATCATCAACGAATACGGCGGCTCCATTCCCGAGACTTACGGTGTGCCGCTGGAAGAAATTCAGCGGGGCATCCAAAATGGAGTGCGCAAAGTAAACATCGACACCGACAACCGCCTGGCCATCACGGCTGCCGTGCGCCGCGCCCTGGCCGAGAATCCGAAAGAGTTTGATCCCCGCCACTTCCTCAAGCCTTCCATCAAGGAAATGCAAAAAGTCTGTGCTGAGCGCTACATTGCCTTCGGCTGTGCTGGCCATGGCACCAAAGTTCCGGTGGTTACCTTGGATGAGATGGCAGCCAAGTATGCTTCTGGAGCTTTGGCGGCTCAGGTGAAGAAGACCGTTGCGGTCTAGTCCCCACATCCTGCAAGAACTCTGGAATGCTTGCCGGGGCGCTTCCAGGGTTTTCCTTGGAGATCAGCTAGTCACTGGACTCAGATTGGACAAATAAGGGGATCCAGCTGGGATCCCCTTTTGCTTTGGAGGAACTTGATGCGTTTTGGGGGTCAGGCAGCTTTTGCCGCAGAACGTTTTTCCGTCTCAATTTGATGGTTCAGCAAGGCCAAGCTCAGGCGATCCAACAGTTCCAGGTCGGCCTCAGAGTAGCGCCGCTGAAAGAGCAGCTCATTGATGCGGTTCTCTTGGTCCAAGCTGAGGAAGCTGCTGCGGAACACCTGCTCCACGATTTCTTGGATGCTGGAGGGCAGAGTAACAGAGTCAAGACTTGTATTCATGTCTGGTTCTGTTTGAGAGATGGTTTTTGAAGGGAGAAGACTATCTTTGCCAAGAGGTGAGGTAGCGCTGCTCGATGTCCTGCAGGGAAAGATGGGAAGCCCTGGGCCGCGGCTCATTCACGGAGGAGACATCGTTCTGCCACTTGAGGGATACTCCCAGCAGTGCTCCCAAAGAGAAGCTCTCGCTCAATAGGGCTGCTATGCGGTAAGTACGGTAGTCCAGGGTTAGATCTTCACTGACTTGCATCTGTGTTTCCTCCGTATTTCTAACGTTCATGCCCCTATCATAGCCTCGAGATCAGTGGAAGTACAGAGAAACATCGAGGATTTGCGTAGGCAATTTGTACGTTTCTTCTACGCGATTTGGCGGATATCGGTGGGATCCCAGGGGTCTTTGGGGCGGGTTCAGGGTTGAGTCAGGGATCCCAGCCCAGCAGAGCACAGATGTCCGCAGCCAGGGTGGCGGCGTTGAAGGGTTTGCCGATGAGGCCATTGGCTCCAAGCTGAGCCAGAGAGGAGGGTGAAACTGGGAAATTGACATCCTCCCCGGCCTGAAGGCTGGAGATTCCTACCACGCTACGCATGGATGGCTCCTTGCGCAGTCGTCTCGGCGGGTTCCTGCTTCCGACCGCCCGTGCGGTTCGATCCACAGGCCATCCGGGCTGACACGGGTGGTTCACCCACCCGCATCCCGACCGCAGCGTCGGTCGTGTCCTGCCCTTCGTCTCGCAACAGCTGTATCCCGCAAGCAAGGATGTTGATGGCACCGACCAGAAAGACCTCCGGCCCGCTGCCGCGAAAGGCCTCCGGCCCGCTGCCGCGATCGGCGTTATTCTCATAGCCGCACGCCACGCACTCGAACCAGGCTTGGGTCTGGCGGTTGTCTGATGAAACATGGCCGCAACATGGACAGGTGCGGCTCGGGTTCTGCGGCGGCACGACAATGAGCCTGCCACCTTTCCAGGCCAGCTTGTACTCCAGCATGCAGCGGAACTCATACCACCCCTGGTCGAGAATGGCTTTGTTTAACGCTGACTTGGCGCGGACGTTCTTCCCAGGAGCATCTGCTGTCCCTGCCGCCAACTTGGACATATTCCGCACCCGCAAGTCCTCGATGCACACGATTGCCTGGCTTTTGCAAATCGCGGTCGAGACCTTGTGCAGGAAGTCGCGGCGGGCGTTGGCCATCTGAGAATGAATACGCTGGAGGCGGGCTTTCGCCTTCTTCCAGTTGTTGCTGAACTGGACTTTGCGGGAGAGCGCTTGCTGTGCCTTGCGCAAGCGCGCCTCGTGCCGCTTGAAGCTGTTGAGGGGCGCGTAGAACGTGCCGTCCGAGAGGGTAGCCAAGCGGGCAATGCCCATGTCCATGCCCACTGCGCCCCCCTGCGGAATAGGCCAATTAACCTCCCGCTCGGTCTGAATCGACACGAACCACTTGCCAGCGTGCTTGGATACGGTGACGCTCTTGACCTTGCCCACCACGTCGCGGCTGTTGCGATAACGCAGCCAGCCAAGTTTGGGCAGAAAGATGCGGCTGTTGGCCTGGTCCAGCTGGATTTGCTTGGGCGCGGGATAACGGAAACTGTCCGACCGGCCCTTCTTCTTGAACTTCGGGAAGCCGGCGCGCTGGGCGAAGAAGTGGCTGTAGGCTCGCTCCAAATCCTGGAGCGCCTGTTGCAGCGGATGCACCGGCGCATCCGCCAGCCACGCTGTATCTGCGCTGTGGCGCCACGCGGTGAGCAGCTGGCACAGGCCCGCATAGCCTAGCTTTTTCTGACCTTGCTCGTGACGCTCCTTCTGCAACGCCAGTGCTTTGTTGTAGACGAACCGGCAGGAGCCAGCAAAGCGGCGCATCTGCCGTTCCTGCTGGCTGTTGGGCAGCAATTCGTACTTGAAGGCTTGAAGTCGTTGCACCGCTCAATCGTATTCTTGGCCTATGCGTGATGACAACGATATTCACATGGCCGGCACTGCGTTTTTAAAGGGCGTCGGCTACGGTCGGCGCTATCCTTCCCCGCCCTGAAGGACGGGGCTTGCCGCGCCTTTTGGTCAGGGGATCGCCTCAAAGCAGCTTGAAACAGCCACAACCCACCTCTAACCAAAGCTGATCCGGAGCAGGGAGAAATCATCCTCAAAGTCCGTCCGCCCCTGAAAGGATTGGGCCTCATGGATCACCTGATCCAGGCCACCGTCAGCGCTCTTGCTCAGCAGGGCTATCAAATTGTCCAGCCCCCAGAGTTCTCTCTGCGGGTTTATGACTTCGTAAACTCCATCGCTGAACAGGTAGAGATGGCTGTTCTCCGGGATCCGCACCTGATCCCTTTGAAAAGTGAGGTCGGGCAAAATGCCAATGGGCAAGTTGGCAGTCTTCAGCAGGAGCGAATCCTGACCCTGGATGAGCAGGGCAGGTGGGTGGCCGGCACTGGCAAAAGAGAGCAGACGGGATCCCGGCTGATAAACCCCATACCAAAGGGTGAAGTACATCTCATGGTGGGATCCCATTTGAAAAGAGTGGTTGAGGGCGCGCAAGACCGCGTCCGGCTGGCGGGGATCGGCATCGGCCAAGCCTTGAGTGCGCAACTGGTTCATCACCGACACCGACAACAGAGCGGATCCCACCCCATGCCCCGACACATCCAGCAGATAGATGGCCAGGTGCTCCTCATCCAGCCAATGATAGTTAAACGAATCTCCCCCCAATTCCTGGGAGGGCAAAAAGCGCCACTCGAGAGCCACTTTGCAGTCGGGGAAATAGGCTGGCTCCGGCAGGAGGGAACGCACATAGCTGGCCGCCTCTGCCAATTCTGCCCGTAACCTGGCCGTTTGCTGCTGCAGGTCATAGCTGAGCTGGTGTAAGCGTAATCCGGCTCGCACACGTGCCCGCAACTCATTGGGGTCGATGGGCTTGCTTAGAAACTCATCTGCTCCGGCATCCAGGCCCTGGATGCGGTCTTCCACCTCAGTGCGGGCGGTGAGCAAAATAAAAAACGTCGTGGAAAACTTGGGATCGGCTTTGATGCGTCGGCAAACCTCCAGCCCATCCATGTCCGGCATCATCCAGTCACAGATGATCAGCCCCGGCACCAGCAGGTGGGCTTGCTCCAGCCCCTCGGAACCGTTGCTGGCCATCTCCACGGTGTAGCCCTGTCGTTCCAGGGATCGCTTCAACACCAGCCGAATCGTCGGATCGTCGTCGACAATCAAAATGGCCGCCATGACCGCTGCACCCCAATCCCAAAGTCAAAACGCATCCAAACCCAACTCCAGCCCAATACCCCATACTGGTAGGCAGACCTTTTATCGTAGCTTAGGCGTTGCGTCAGGAAAACCAGCTCGGCAAGCAGTCCACGACAAAGGGGTGAAGCCTCAGCAGCCTCATCCATCAGAGCTGAAGGTACGTATCGATTTGTGGATCCTCAAAACCGTGGTTGCACGCTACCCAAAAGCTAACCGTTTCCAGATACTGGTGGCGGGAGACAATTCGAGGCAGATTCTGGGCAGATTCTTCTTGAGAGACTTTCATTGGATACAGAGATACAGATCACACTCATCCATCCTTCGCCGACTTAGAGTGAACGTTAAGATTCAATAGCCTTTACCGCATGAGCACATCTCCCCCATCCTTATCTCCTTCCGCCGTTCAGGATTCGCGGGCGAGCTTGCCTCCGGGACCTAGCGAAGCTCACAGGGGAGAAATTCGGCTGGAGGACTTGGACGAGAAGCAATTGTTGGCCTCCCTATCGTCGGTGGTGTTAAACCCGGCAGCTTGGAGTTGCTTCAGCGTCAGTGAAACCAGTCGCCTGCTACGCCCCCTGCAAATCTGCCCTGACTTGACGGGAACTCTTGTTCTCTCCCCAGGGGCCACTGCCGAAGTGGTCTATAAGTTCCTGCTGAGCGATGGTCGGATCGGAACCATGAAGGGGCTGATCTCCATCGAAGACTTCCGCAGCGAGCGGCTGCGCTCCGTTTACGATCAGCTTCACATCGAAAAGATTATACCGGTCTTCACCGAGTCGGTTGTGGTGCAAATCATCGACCATTTGAAACCGATTTTTGCCCGTGACTTGGATGAGCTGCTTTGGCAAGAAAGTTTTTACTTTACCCCTCAAGATCTGCGCCAGCAGGAGTTCTTGTTGCGCGGCCTACGGCCCGAGGCGATCCCACGCAGCTTTCGGCCTCACCTGCAAAGGGTCTACACCCAGATTATGAAGGTGTGTCGCAGCTTGCCCAACATCGCCTTCCAACTGTGTCTGCGAGCCTACCTGGAGTACAACGAGGTCAAGAACAGGCATCTGCTGGCGCTTCTGCTCAGCAAGTATTTTTACACGCTCTACCGCATCGGCGGGCTGGACGGTTGGGAAAGTGGGGATCCGGTGGAGCTGGGATCCCTGCGCTCCTCCAATCGGCAGGCTCGACTCCAGGCTCTTGCTCGCCTTCTAACCCTGGACAACGACAGCGACGCTCCCCTGGTGGGCATTGGGGGCAGCGGGCTGGGGGGCAGCTATTTCAGCGGGGAACGGGAGCCTGCCGGCGTTGAGATGGTGAGCTCAGAAGAGATTGAAAAGCTGCGGCAAGATGTGGAGGTGGCCCGCGGCCAGATCGCCGAGGCCCAGCAATTGGTGGCCCAATATCAGGAGGAGAAAAAACAGGAACTGCTCAACCGCCTTCAGGATCCGGGAAAGTTTCTCCTCTTCAGCATTCATCAGTTTTTTGACACCCTCTTCGGATCCCTGCCCGGAGAAGTGAAAAGCGAGTACGGGGCAGTTTGGGTGCCGCGCACCTCCTACTTGGATGAGAAGGAGCGAGATGAGCTGACAGAGCATTTGCGCCTGATCACCAGCGAGGCCTATTTGGTCAGCGTTCCCTCTGCCGAGGCCACCCTCATCGGCTATTGGCGAGTTTTGGCCGATTCCTTCTACAACCAATGGGTTTTGAATCAGTACAAGCAGTTGCAAAGCTATGGAGTGGATCTGGAGCAACAGGGCATCCAGATTCTGGAACGAGAACGATTCCTGGATGAGGTTCAGTTGCGCTTTGCCGCCCGCCACCGAGAAATCGTCACCCAAAATGTGGAGAAGATCACCCAAATTGTGGTGGATAGCCTGGCCAAGCGGGTGGCCCTCAACACCGGCCAGCAAAGTTTTCAGGCTATGCGGGCCAAGTTGACCACCGTTTTGGATATGGACATTTCCCGCAAAGACGTGGGGGAAGTCAAGCGGCTGATCGACTACTTTACGGATGTGTTTTTGGGCAAGCGGGAGGAGCTGCGCTCCCCCTATCCGGTGGGCACGATTTTACAAGTCAAGGCGGCCATTGAGGCTCGCCCCCCCGATAGCCGCACCCGCATTGGTCTGGAAATTTTGGGTCAGCTCTACCGCGAGTACGTTCCCCTGCTGGGATCCGCACCGAAATAGGAACGGGGGCATAGCGGGGGATCCCGTAGGCCGACAGGTTTTGGGCACAATGGGGACTGGCGCGCTGTCTAGATGGAGATTCCCCATGCGCTACCGCCAGCTTGGCCACAGCCCTTTGCAAGTTTCCGAGATCTGCCTGGGCACCATGACCTTTGGGCAGCAGAATACTTTGTCTGAGGCTTTCGAACAGCTCGACTACGCGGTGGAGCACGGGATCAACTTCATCGATACCGCCGAGATGTATCCGGTGCCGGCGCGGGCGGAAACCCAGGGATCCACCGAGCGCTACATCGGCGAGTGGCTGCAACACCAACCGCGGCATCGCCTGATCCTGGCCACCAAGATCACCGGCCCTGGTCGGCCCTGGCATTGGATTCGCGGCGGATCCCTGTCCATTACCCGCGACAACCTCAGGCAGGCGGTGGCCGGCAGCCTCAAGCGCCTGAAGACCGACTACATCGACCTCTACCAGATCCACTGGCCGGATCGCTATGTGCCCCTGTTTGGGGGCGTTGCCTACGATCCCAGCCAAGAGCGGCCCACCGTTCCCATCGCCGAGCAGTTGCAGGGCCTGGCGGAGCTGGTCCAGGAAGGCCTGGTGCGCTACATCGGCCTGAGCAACGAAACCCCTTGGGGGGTGAGCAAGTTCTGCCAGGTGGCCGAGCAACTGGGGTTGCCCAAGGTGGTCTCGATTCAGAATGCCTACAGCCTCATCAACCGCACGTTTGAAATGGGCCTGGCGGAAGTCTGCCGCCACGAGCAGGTGGGCTTGCTGGCCTACAGCCCGCTCGGATTTGGGCTGCTGACGGGCAAATATCTGGGGGGTGTGAAGCCGCCGGGATCCCGTTTGGCCTTGTTTGAAGGCTTTGGCCAGCGGTACCGCAAGCCCAATGTGGAAGAAGCAGTGGCCGCCTATGTGCAAATTGCCCGCCGGCACGGCCTGACACCGGCCCAGTTGGCTTTGGCCTTTGTGCGCAGCCGCTGGTTTGTCACCAGCACCATCATTGGGGCCACCAGCCTGACCCAACTCAAAGAGAACCTCAGTTGCCTGGATGTGGAGCTGTCCCCGCAGATCCTGGCGGAGATCGAGGCGGTGCACCAGCGCTACCCCAATCCTGCCCCCTGAAAGGTTGGCGAAACCGGTGGCCAGACAGAACTTTTCAGAAGGTTTCCTCGTCTGGATGTGCGGTTTGGATATCCTCTCCAACTCTTCTGTCCGGCCAGTTTCTATGGCCTCTCCCAGCCAAGAGTGGGGATCCGAGACCTGAATCCTGTACCCAGAACCTGAGGTGTGAACGATGCGTGAGCTTTGCCTTTGGCAGGGCTGGAAAACCGCCGCTCTGGTGATCAGTTGCAGCAGCTTGGCCTGGCTTGGGGATCCCGCTTGGGCCCAACTTTCTGATATCAGCACCTATTGGGGTGCCCAGTACATTGCTGGGTTGAATGAACGGCAGATCATCGGCGGCTTCCCGGATGGCACCTTTCGTCCCAATGAATCCATCACCCGTGCCCAATTTGCCGTCATTGTCACCAAAGCTTTTGGCCTAGATACCAACGTTCCTGTGCGCTCCTTTGCCGATCCGATTCCCAGTTGGGCGGCTCCCTCCATCGGCGCGGCGGCAGCGGCAGGGTTTGTTTCCGGCTTTCCGGACGGCACCTTTCGCCCCAACGATGTGCTCACCCGTGCGCAGGCCATCACTGTCCTGACCCGTGCAGCCACCAACGGCAGGCTCATCGAAGATGCCGGCCAAATTGACGCGATCCTATCCGCGTTCGGCGATGCCAATTTGGTTCCCAACTTTGCCCGCGCCCCCATCGCGACAGCAGTTCAGGAAGGGCTGTTGGTGCTCTACCCCAACCCCACCCAATTGAATGCCCAGGCGGTGGCCACGCGGGGGGAAGTGGCTGCTCTTACCTACCAAGCGCTGGCCAAGGTGGGCCGGGTGCCCAATTTGGATCCGCCGGTGGGGGCTGCCATTCCCGGCCCTGGGATCCGTACCGAGCTCCTTGCCCAGGTCACCCCTACGCCCGAACCCCTGGCCACGCCGGACATTCCCATTGAGCCTCTGGTGGAAACGCTGCCCGCCGCTCCAGAGGTGAGAACCTTCTTTGCCCGCGAAGAGCTGGGATCCGTAAACCCAGGGGATACCGTTACCGTGTTTTTGCTGGGATCCCCAGGGGCGCAGGGATCGTTTTCCATCCCCGGCATTGCCTACAACCTGCCACTGCAGGAAACCCGCCCAGGGCAATACGAGGGCAGCTACACCTTCCGCAGCCAAGACCGGGCCTCAGAAGCGCCTGTTTTTGCCCGCTTGGAGCGGGATGGACTGGTAACCCTGGTGCAGCTGCCGGATAAGACCATCACCATCGGGCGGGTGACCGACACCACCTTCCCCACCATCAGCGAACTGGTCCCTCCCAACGGATCCCTAACAGACAACCCTCGCCCCTCCATCTCAGCCCGTTTCCAAGATGACCAAGGAATTGACCTGAATAGCTTTACCTTGCTGGTGAACAATGTGGATGTCACCGCCCAAGCCCAGCTCACCCGCACCGGCTTCGCCTACACCCCAGCCGAGCCGCTGCCCACCGATCGACCGACCTTGATCGCCGTCCAAATTGCCGATACCAGCGGCAACACCACCATCCAGCAGTGGTCTTTCCAGGTGCAGGCCGCCCAGCCCACTGCCACACCGACCCCAACACCCGCACCAACCCCAACCCCAACACCGACAGCCACGCCCACACCGACCCCAACGCCGACTCCAGCTCTGACCCCAACGCCAACCCCAACACCGGTAGCTACGCCTACTCCCACACCCACGCCGGAAGCTACACCCACTCCCACTCCACAGCCTGGCGGGGAGCATGACTCTAGTCAATAATAAGCTCAACTATACTGAAAATAATGTATAATATGTTCAGTACGGATTACTACCAGTTGATCTTTCTGTTTACTTTCGAGTCTGCCAACATGGTAGCCAAAGCAAAGCAGAAAATTGGTAGTAAGACGACACGGAAACTGCGCTTTGGGTATTCTACTCAAAGCTTTGCGGGATACCGCCATTCTGTTTGGACTCCGTCCCGCTAACGCGAATGGAAACAAACAGAATGCTATCGCTGCATAGTTGAACAGTGATGTTCAGCAGTGTTCAGCGTAAATGTATCAGCCTTCACCTTCTCCTTCTCCAGAAGGACGGTCTCCTGCAGAACCCAAGCCGGAGTCCAGCCCCGAGGCTCAGGAGAGTGAGGCTACAGAGTCTCCTAAGCCAGAATCCCCAGCCCCCCAGCCAGGGGATCCCGGCGGACCGACTCCTTCTCCTTCCCCCAGCCCCTAGGGAAAACTCGATCCAGACCCCGAACAGGCTCAATAGTGTTTTAAGAGCTTCCGATCCCTTAATACCTACTAAATCTAGTGGGCACAAGCGGGGCAGGATGTTAAGCTACTGCCAGTTGTGACCGGATGGGATCCATGAGCTCAACCTTGCAGCCGTTCCTGCATTTGTTGCAGAGGAGTTCCTTTTGGGGGGTGTTGATAGCCGGTGCCGTTACCCCGGTTGCTGCTCAGCAGTTCGAGTTCACCCCTCAGCCGGTGCCCCCCAGGGGGGATCCCGTCCCTACCTTGCCCTTGCTGAGTGCTCCGCCCTCCCCCAGCTCTGCCGCCCCACCGGCCCTACCGCCTGTACCTCAGGTGCCGCAAATGCCGCTGGATCCCACGGCTCCGGTTTTGGATCCGATCCCGGTGGTGCCCGTTCCAGTGGCCCCAGGTGGACAACTCCCCCAAGGCGAGGCCTATTCCTATCAACGTCGGCCCGACCTCAGCCCAGGTGGGGATCTCCCTGGAGCCACGCGGGGCGAGCTGCCTGCCGGCACCCGTATTCTCCTCACGGTCTACCGCCCCATCACTTTCCAGCCCTACCAGGCCATTAACGGCCACCTGGAAGTCTCCGAGCCGGTGGTGGATCGCTTTGGCCAGGTGGTGATCCCGGCAGGGAGTGTAGTGTGGGGCACTTTTGAGCCGGTTTACCGAGAACTGAAGTTGTCTGGCCGGGAGGCGGAGAGCGCCGATCCCCAAGAGCGGGTCGTCGGCAGCCGCTTTGTGGCCAACCGCCTCACCATCGGCTCTTCCACCTACTTGGTGAGAGGCCAATCTGCGCCGCTACCAGTCGGGTTGGATCGCAACGCCGACGTCGGCACAACTGTAGCCCGCGGGGCAGGCTATGGGGCAGCAGGTGGGTTGGCCTTGGGGATCCTCACGGGGGGATGGGGCTTTTTGCCGATCTTGGCCGGCAGCTTGGCCGGCGCTGCGGCAGGCAGTACCAATATTGACCGGGTGGTGACGCTGCAGCCCAATACGTTGGTGGAGCTGGAACTGACCGATAGCCTGATCATCCAATAACTGGTCAACGCTCTCTTGCGCTGGGGCAGGTCAGTAGAGTAGAAGAGAGCACCCTCAATTGCTTCCATGGCCTTCTGGATCTACGTTGTGCCCCCGCTGGCCGGGCTGGTGATCGGCTATTTCACCAACGACATTGCCATCAAAATGCTGTTCCGGCCCTACCGCCCCTATCGGGTTTTCGGCTGGCGCATCCCCTTTACCCCCGGCCTGATCCCGCAGAACCAGCCTCGTCTGGCCAAGCAGATCGCCAAGACCATCATGGGATCCCTGCTCACGCCGGAGGAACTGCACAATCTGGCCCGTAAGCTGCTGCAAACCGAGCGCATGCAAGCAGGGATCCGCTGGCTGCTGGGGGTAGCCCTGGATCGGCTGCAAAACCCTGAGCAACAGCAGCAAACTGCTCAGGTGTTGGCGCGCATTTTAGCCGACCTGTTTAACGAGTCGTTGCCCCGCCTGGTGAAGGTGCTGGCCCGCCAAGAAACCTTTTTGGAAGGGCCCATTAACCAACTGTTCGACCAAGTGTTGCTGGAGCTGCGCCTCAGCAGCGAGCAGGCTAAGCAGCTCTCGGAGTGGATCTTGAAGCAGGCGCTGCCCCCAAAGGTGTTGCGGCAGAACTTGGTGGACTTTCTCACCGATCGCAACATCGAATCCCTTGACGAGGAGTTTCGTGAACGAGCGACCGGCTCCTACTGGGTGGTGGCCAACTTGTTCGGCCTGAAAAATGCCCTGTTGCGCCTGCGCACCTATTGTCTAGAAGAGCCGGAAGGGGCAGAAGCCATCTTGGAAGATCTGCTCAAAGACATCAACGCCTCCCGCCGCCTGACCGAGATCCTGCAGAACCTCTCGCTGCAAAACCTGCCGGTTTCCGCCGTGCGTCAGTTGCGCCGTGCCCTCCGCGACGGGATCCAAGATTACCTGCGCAGCCAAGGGCCAGAGGTTATCAAAGGGCTGGGGGAGACCATCGATTGGGAAAAAGTGGCCAGCCTGGTGTTGGGACGCCTGCGCAACTCCAAGGCGTTGATCACCTCCATCGATCAGATCAGCGCCGACCTGGCTTTGGTCTTGGAGCGCTACCTAGAACGGGATCTCGAATCCCTGATGATGCAGGTGATCCCGGTGTTGAACCTGGATCAGGTCATTGCCGATAAAGTCAACGCCACCTCCCCTGCCGACCTGGAGCAGGCCATCCAGCAGATCGTGCGCCAAGAACTCCAGGCCATCGTCAACTTAGGCGGCCTCCTCGGCTTTTTGGTGGGCTGTGTGCAGGTGCTGTTCTTGCTGGGCTGACGAGTTTGGGTTGGGCTTTGACTTTGGCTATGATATAAGAATGCGATTAACAATTCTCCACACTTCGGATCTCCATGCCAATCTACATCCCTGGAACTACTTCACCGGGATCCCTGCGGAGCACGGTCTAGCCAAGCTGGCCACCCTCATCAAGCGCGTGCGAGCAGCCAGTGAGGATCCCGTCCTGCTCATCGACAGCGGCGACACCATTCAGGGATCCCCCTTGGGCACCTACTATGCGCAAGTGGAGCGCGTCTCCCCTCACCCCTTGGCTCATGCTCTCAACGCCTTGGGCTACGACGCCTTTACCCCTGGCAACCACGACTTTAACTTTGGGCTGCAGGTTCTCCGGGATTTTGTCGGCGATCTCCGCTGTCCGGTGCTCTGTGCCAACATCCTCCGCCAGAATGGGGATCCCCTCTTCCAGCCCTACCTGATCCGGGAATTGGCCGGGGTTCGCGTCGGCCTGTTGGGGCTGACCACCCCCCGCATCGACACCTGGGAGCGCCCGGACTACATCTTGGGCCTACGCTTTGCCCCCCTGCTGGAGACTGCCCGCCACTACCTGTCGCTGCTGCGACCTCAGGTGGATGTTTTGATCTTGATCCTGCACAGCGGCCCCAACCAATTGCCCCCCCTGCGCACCCCTGAGCATTGGCACAACCCGGATCGCTCCGGCTGGTGCAGCAACAAAAGCCTGGCAGGGGAAAACGAACTGTTGGCCCTGGCCGAGCTGGACGGCATTGACGTCATCCTCTCCGGCCATACCCACCAGACCATCGCCGGTCTGGGGGGATCCCCAGCTCTAGTGGTGCAGCCCGGCTATTGGGGCAGCCACCTCTCCCAGGTATCCCTGGAGCTGGAGCGCCAGGGCAGCCGCTGGCAAATCATCAGCAAAAGCGCACAGCTCCTCTCCGCCGAAGGGATCCCTCCCGATCCCGAACTCTTGGCCTTGACAGAGCCCTATCATCAAGCCACCCTGCGCTACATCCGTCAGCCCATTGGCCAAGCCCGTTCTGCCTATAGCGGCGGTCTGGCAGCCCGTCTGGGGGCCAACCCTCTGGCAGAGCTGCTCCATCAGGCCCAATTGCAAGCAGTGCGGGAGGCAGGATTCCCCGCAGAGCTCTCCCTGGTCAACATCTGCAGCAGCGCCGGCCTGTCAGCAGGCCCCATCTCCCTGCAAGATGCCTACAGCCTCACCGTCTACGACAACACCCTCTGCGTTTTGGAGATCACCGGAGATATTCTGCGGCGCGCCCTGGAACAGACTGCCGGCTATTTTCGCCAGTTGGATCCCAATCACCTTCCCGCCGATCCTGCTGCCGTCGTGGCCCCCGAAGCCCGCGGCTACACCTTCGACCTCTACCACGGCATCGACTACTGCTTCGATCTCACCCGCCCCGTAGGAAAGCGCCTGGTGACCTTACAATTCCGCGGACAGCCGGTGGAACCAGCACAGACCTTTCGCCTGGCCATTAACCACTACCGAGCCGGCGGCGGCGGCGGTTACAGCATGTTCCAAGAAGCCCAAACCCTGTGGATCTCAGCCGATAGCATCCGCGACTTTCTGGTCTACTATATTCACACCCACTCCCCCATTCAACCCATCTACAGCCCCAACTGGCGCCTAATCCCCGACTTGGCCAAGATCTACTTCCCCGATTGCCTGAGCCGGCCACGGGAACATCTGCTGGTCGGCTAGGAAAGAAAAGATATTGACTTCAACTGGCTGAAAGAGAACCCGGTAGAATACGATCAACACAGAGCCTGGTTTGGCTGAGTGCAGCGGCGGTTTTGAAACTGCCAAACTGGGGATATCCGAGTCACTGCTCATTGCTAACACTTGCCGACATCGCCCATGACTGCCGAAGAGAAGCAACCGATGGCCCCAGAAGATACCTATCCTGAACTACAGGAAGAAGAGATCGACGTAGAGGCAGAGCTGGAGAAGCTGATTTTGGAAGATAGCGAAGCAGAAGCCGGTACCTCCTCCGGAGAAACCGCAGCTGAGCCTTCTCCAGATCCCGGTGAAGCTCTCAAGCAGCTCCAGCACGAGTTGGAAGTTGTCCGCCAGCAACTCAAAGAGAAAGAAGACGCCTACCTGCGCCTCTACGCCGATTTTGAAAACTACCGGCGGCGTACCCAGCGGGAAAAAGAAGAGTTCAGCCAAAAAGAACGGCAGAAATTTGTGCTGGAGATCTTGCCTGTTGTGGACAGCTTTGAGCGGGCTCAGCAGCAGCTGAAGCTGGAAACCGACCGCGAGCGGGAGTTGCACAACAGCTACCAGAGCGTCTACCGCCTGCTGGTGGAATGCCTGAAGAAGATGGGCGTCTCCCGCATGAAATCGGTGGGCCAGCCCTTCGACCCCAACCTGCACGAAGCCATAGCCCGTCAGCCCAGCCCAGACTATCCCGAGGATGTGGTAGCCATCGAATATCAGCCGGGTTACAAGTTGGGGGACTTGGTGATCCGTCATGCCATGGTGGCCGTCTCGGCGGGCAGCCCCAGCTCTGAACCATCCCCCCCAGCCCAAGCCACCATCGAAGCTGGTCCGGAAAACACGCCCGCCTCTCCCCAAAACCCCCAACCTTCCTAGCCGAACTTGCTCACTTGAACCTTGACAAACAGAGCCAGAGCAGTCTCAGAAACGCTACAGTAAAGCTACGGAGACGAAAGCAACGTCTGAAGGTTTCTGCGGGATTCTGGGCAGAATGCTTTTAAGATCCGTGGAATTGCGTTCTTGAGTTGAGACTTGGCGCACGGGAAGAGGGGGCTATGGGTAAAGTCATCGGGATTGACCTGGGAACCACCAACAGTTGCGTGGCGGTTTTGGAAGGTGGTCAGCCCGTTGTGATCACCAACGCCGAGGGAGGGCGCACCACCCCCAGCATTGTCGGCTTCGCCAAGAACAACACCCGCTTGGTGGGCCAACTGGCCAAGCGCCAGGCGGTTACCAATGCTGAAAACACCATCTTCAGCATCAAACGCTTCATTGGCCGCACCTTTGCCGAGACCGAAGATGAGCGGAGGCGGGTTCCCTACAAAGTCATCCCCGGTCGAGACAACATGGTGGAAGTGGCGGTGCAAGATCGCGCCTACACTCCGCAGGAGATCTCCGCCATGATCCTGCAAAAGCTGAAGGCCGATGCGGAGGCCTATCTGGGGGAGCCGGTGACCCAAGCCGTGATCACCGTTCCCGCCTACTTCACCGATGCCCAGCGGCAGGCCACCAAAGATGCGGGCACCATTGCCGGCCTGGAGGTGCTGCGCATCATCAACGAGCCGACAGCAGCCGCCCTGGCCTATGGCCTAGACAAACAAGATCAAGACCTACGCATTCTGGTTTTCGATTTGGGTGGCGGCACCTTCGATGTCTCGGTGCTGCAACTGGGCAGCGGCGTGTTTGAGGTGCAAGCGACTGCCGGCAACAACCACCTGGGGGGGGATGATTTCGACCAAAGAATTGTCGATTGGCTCATCCGTCAGTTTTTGGAGACGGAAGGGATCGACCTCTCGCGGGATCGCATGGCCCTGCAGCGGATGCGGGAGGCTGCTGAGAAGGCCAAAATTGAGCTGTCCAGCACCCAGGTTACACTCATTAACCTGCCTTTTATCACCGCCGACGATTCGGGGCCCAAGCACCTGGAAGTGGAGCTGACCCGCGGCAAGTTTGAGGAGTTGGTGCGGGATCTGGTGGAGGCCACCGTGGAGCCTACAGAACAGGCGCTGCGGGATGCTGGCCTCTCCCCTGCAGACATCGACCGCGTGCTGCTGGTGGGCGGCTCTACTCGTATTCCCGCTGTCCAGGAGAAAATTCGGCAAATCTTCAAAAAAAACCCAGATCGCTCCGTCAACCCGGACGAGGCGGTGGCCCTTGGCGCTGCCATCCAGGCAGGCGTGGTGGGTGGAGAAGTGAAAGATCTACTGCTGCTGGACGTGATCCCTCTCTCGATTGGGGTGGAAACGCTGGGGGGAGTCTTCACCCGCATCATCGAGCGCAACACCACCATTCCCACCAGTAAAACCCAGATTTTCTCCACTGCCACCGATGGCCAGAGTGTGGTGGAGATTCACGTCCTGCAGGGAGAGCGGGCCATGGCCAAAGACAACAAAACCTTGGGCCGCTTTCAGCTGACCGGGATCCCGCCGGCTCCCCGTGGGGTGCCCCAGATCGAGGTTTCTTTTGACATCGATGCCAACGGGATCTTGAAAGTCTCGGCTCGGGAAAAGGGGACAGGAATCGAGCAGAGCGTCAAGATCACCAACAACGGTGGCTTGAGCAGCAGCGAGATCGAGCGAATGCGTCGGGAAGCGGAGGCCTATGCCGAAGAAGATCAGCGCCGGCGGCAGTTGGTGGAAGCCCGCAACCAGTCAGATAGCCTGCTCTACAACTACGACAAAACCCTGCAGGAGCATGGCAATCGCCTCAGCGAAGCTCGAATCCAGCGGGGGGCTCAAGTGGCGGGCACATTGAGGGCATTGCTGGCAAATGATAACGTAGACTTAGCAACTTTACGGAACGCAATGGAAGAACTGCGGGCTGTCCTGCTGGAGATGGGTAGCGAGATCTATGGAGCTCGCTGAGGATTTTAGGCAACTGCTTGCTCTCCCCCAGCTCCGGTGCCTTGTAGGTCTACTTCGGTTGTGCTGCCTGACAAGTTGCATATCAAGTGTGTCTGATGTTTTGATCTTTAACCTCTTCTGAAGCGCTTCTATGGCTCGCGACTACTATGAAATCTTGGGGGTTAGCCGCGATAGCTCCAAAGAGGAGATCAAGCGCGCCTATCGACGGTTGGCTCGTAAGTACCACCCGGATGTCAACAAGGAGCCAGGCGCCGAGGAGCGCTTCAAAGAGATCAACCGTGCCTATGAGGTGCTCTCTGATAATGAGCTGAAAGCCCGCTACGATCGCTTTGGAGAAGCGGGTTTGAGTGGAGCTGCTGCGGCAGCAAGTGGATTCCAGGATTTTGCGGGGATGGGTGGCTTTGCCGACATTTTCGAGAGCTTTTTCACCAACTTTGCAGGGGCAGGAGCCAGCTATGCCCGCAGTCGCCAGGGGCCGGTACGGGGCGATGATCTGCGCTTTGACCTAAAACTGGAGTTTCTGGAAGCCATCTTCGGCGGCGAAAAGCAGATTCGCATCAGCCACTTGGAAGTCTGCAACGTCTGTGGAGGCAGCGGGGCTAAGCCCGGTACGGAGGTGAAAACTTGCCCCACCTGCGGGGGCAGTGGTCAGGTGCGGCGGGCAACCCGCACGCCGTTTGGCAACTTTACCCAGGTCTCGGTTTGTCCCACCTGTGGTGGCAGCGGTCAGGTGTTGGAGGAGCCCTGCTACAACTGCAATGGCGAGGGCTTGGCCCAAACCACGAAGAAACTGCGCATTAACATCCCAGCCGGCGTGGATAGTGGCACCCGTTTGCGGGTTTCCGGGGAAGGCGATGCCGGTCGACGCGGTGGCCCGCCCGGGGATCTCTACGTCTACCTATTCGTGGAACCGGATCCCGACTTCCAGCGAGATGGCCTGACCATTCTCTCGGAGGTGCGGGTGAGCTATTTGCAGGCCATCTTGGGGGCCAAGGTCTCTGTGCCCACCGTGGACTCGAAAGCCGGCCTGGAGGAGGAGGTGGAGCTGACCATCCCAGCCGGATCCCAGCCGGGTACAGTGCTGACCCTGGAGGGCAAGGGGGTACCTCGCATTGGCAACCCGATGTCTCGGGGCGACCACCAAATCACCTTGGTGGTGGAGATCCCCACCCGCATCAGCTCGGAAGAGCGGGAATTGCTCATGCGCCTGGCTGAGCTGCACGGAGAACGCATCAACAAGCGGGATGGTTTCTTGGGCGGGTTGTTGCGGGGGCTGGCCCAGATGCCTGGCAACCGGGAGCGTGAGGAAGAATGACTGCAGAGGCTGTTTCGTCGGAAGAGGTCAAGTTTATCCTTGACCAGCGCGGGATCCCTTGCCCACTTAACTACGTGCGGGCGAAGCTGCGCCTGGAGCGCATGGCTCCTGGAGAACTGCTGGAGCTATGGCTGGATGCGGGAGAACCTCTGGAGCAGGTGCCCAACAGTCTAGCCATGGCCGGGCATCGGATTGAGGGACAGGCAGCTGCCCCCGAAGGCCATTACATTCTCTGGGTGCGTCGTGGCACGCCTGCGTCGCCATGAGCCCGGTGAAACCAGAAGGAAAGGGGGATCCGCGATCCAGCTGTACCGGCTGGGTGCGTGCAGCGCAGGCCAACTTTTATCGCGTGCGGATCGATCCGAGTTTGGCCGCCCTTTTTCCCGAGATCCCGGCTCGGTTTCCGGTTGAAAAGCCCACGCCGGCAGAGATTCTCTGTACCAGTCGGGCCAAGCTGAAAAAAATGGGTCAGCAGGTGATGGTGGGGGACTGGGTGGAGGTGCGCTTGCCGCCTGCTGCCGCCGACCTCTGGCCGGAGCGGGGGGTGATCGAGGCGATCCTGCCGCGGCGCACTCAGCTGCCTCGACCCGCTATTGCCAACGCGACCCAAGTTCTGGTGGTGGTGGCCCTGGCCGAGCCCGACCCTGAGCCCAACGCCCTCAGTCGTCTGCTGGTGCAAGCCGAGGCCAGCCAACTGCGGGTTCAGGTGGTGTTGAACAAATGCGACTGCGTGGATCCAGAAGTGGCGACAACTTGGGTGGAGCGTCTGCAGAGGTGGGGATATGAGCCTCTGTTGGTCAGTGCCCACACCCAAGCTGGGATCCCCCAGTTGCAACAGTGCTGTCGAGATCAGATCTCGGTGGTGATGGGCCCTTCCGGGGTGGGCAAATCCAGCTTGCTCAATCGGCTGCTGCCGGACGTTCGGCTGGCTACTCAGGCCGTCTCCAGACGTTTGGGCTATGGTCGGCACACCACCCGCCATGTGGAGCTGTTTCCTTTGCCGGAAGGCGGTTGGATCGCCGATTCGCCGGGATTCAATGCTGGCGAAGGGATCCCGCTGGTGCATCCTTTGCAGTTGATACGGTGCTTCCCCGAAGTAAGGGATCGCTTAGGTACCTGTCAGTTTCGCGATTGCCTGCACCATCGAGAGCCGGGCTGTGGGCTCCGAGATCTGGATTGGGAACGACGGACTTTTTACTTGCAGCTTTTGCAAGAAGTCCAGCAGGTGCAAAAGGCATCGGTGGGCCTTATCCAGCCTGGCCAAGATCCCAGTCTCGCCAGAATTGCGCGAAAGACCCCAATCTGAGGACTATAAGGACTATAGTCGTTTCAGGTTACGGTGAGACGCCTGGGCCACTGAGAAAAGCCTTCTGGCGTCCTGCATCCAACGTTTCAAGTATAGGCAAAGTGTCTTGGTTTGAATCGAAAACGCTGACGCGACGACGCAACCAACGTTGCAATCCTTGCTGCTCCGGCTTGCCGGTTCGATGAAGAGTATCAATATACAGGAATAAGGAATTGCCAATCTTAGAAAATCACCCTGTCAAGCAGACCAGATCTTGCGGATGGGCAAGGTGAAGCCCGGCAGCACGTCCTCTCCCGATAAGGTTTCCGGATCTTCGACCAATTCCGGCGCTTGCCCTTGTCGGTAGATCATCACCCGCTTGGCCTTGGGATCCAGCAGCCACCCCAGCCGACAGCCGTTATCCATGTATTCTTGCATCTTGGCCTGAGTTTGAATCCAAGAGTCGGTGGGCGAGAGGATCTCCACCACAAAATCGGGGCACAAGGGCAAAAATCCTTGGCGAGTTTCCGGATCCAAAGCTTCCCACTTTTCAATCGGGATCCAGGCCAGGTCAGGGGAGCGGTCGCTGCCTGAAGGCAAGGAAAATCCGGTGGAAGAATCGAAACTTTTCCCTCTGCCCGATTGCCGGTTCCAAACATAAACTTCCCCGGCAATTTCGAAGTTGAGGTTGCCCGTTTCCCCACCGGTTGGAGACATGATGACCAGTTCTCCTTGGGCAGTACGCTCCAGCTTCAGCTCAGGATTGGCCGCACAAAGCCGGATAAAATCCGTCCGAGTCAACTTCATCAAAGGAGTTAAATCCAGCTTCAGAGCAGTCATGGCAGTATGGCTTCGCCTGTTTTTAGCCTATCGCTCAACATTTTTACTGCGGCTTCTTCCAACGTTGGGAGAGTTCTGCAATTCCGATCCCTGTCATGCAAGAGATCCATCTGAGTTAGCTGGGTTAAGGGTGTGGAAAAAATCTGTATCAGGGATTGTGAATCCGTGAAAGTTACTAACGTTAGGCAGACCAGATGTTGCGGATGGGCAAGGTGAAGCCCGGCAGCACGTCCTCTCCGGATAGGGTTTCCGGATCTTCGACCAATTGCGGCGCTTGCCCTTGTCGGTAGATCATCACCCGCTTGGCCTTGGGATCCAGCAGCCACCCCAGCCTGCAGCCGTTGTCCATGTATTCTTGCATCTTGGCCTGAGTTTGGATCCAAGAATCGGTGGGCGAGAGGATCTCCACCACAAAATCGGGGCACAAGGGCAAAAATCCTTGGCGGGTTTCCGGATCCAAAGCTTCCCACTTTTCAATCGGGATCCAGGCCAAATCAGGGGAGCGGTCGCTGCCTGAAGGCAAGGAAAATCCGGTGGAAGA
Source organism: Thermostichus sp. MS-CIW-41 (assembly GCF_054058915.1). NCBI lineage: Bacteria > Bacillati > Cyanobacteriota > Cyanophyceae > Thermostichales > Thermostichaceae > Thermostichus > Thermostichus sp. MS-CIW-41. Next base: position 30,902 of record NZ_JBSSBO010000017.1, on the reverse strand, counting down.
ATCAAAGCTTTTCCCTCGGCCCGATTGCCGATTCCAAAGGGTTAAGTCTGTGGTGATTTCGGCATTCCAGTGGCCGGTTTCCCCGCCGGTTGGAGACATGATAACCAATTCTCCTTGAGCGGTACGCTCCAGCTTCAGGTCAGGATTGGCGGCACAAAGCCGAATAAAATCTGCTCGGCTCAGGGTTGTCAGGGGGGATAGATTCAGAGTCAGAGCAACCATGGCAGGCGTTTGGACACTCCTAAACCATTCTTAGAATGAGTCTAATGGGACCTCAGGATTTGCCCTCTGCTCTTAACCAAGCTACATCTTAACTGGGGTGAGGGGCGGGTTTGGTCAGGCCGATCACCTGAGTGTATGCACCGCGGGCTTGGGTTACACCAATGGTGTGCTCAGCTTTTTCGATCATGGGGCGGCGTAAACTGACCACCAAAAACTGCGCCTGACGAGATTGCTGCCAGATCATATTGGCCAATTTTTCCACATTGGCCCCGTCCAAAAACATATCTACTTCATCAAAGGCGTAAAAGCTGGAAGGGCGGAATCGCTGCAGAGCAAAAATAAAGCTGAGGGCTGTCAAGGATTTTTCTCCTCCCGACATGGCGCTGAGACGGCGCACCGGCTTACCTTTGGGGTGGGCCACCAAGGTTAGACCGCCTGCGAAGGGATCCTCTGGGTTTTCCAATTCCAAATGACCATCCCCATCGGAAAGTTGGGCAAAGATGGTTTGAAAATGGCCGTTGACGGCATGAAAGGCATCCAAGAAGGCTTGCCGACGCAGGGTGGAAAAGTTCTCGATGCGCAGCAACAACTCGGTGCGCTCTTGGTGCAGGGTTTCCAGTTTGGCGCTGAGATCCCGCAGGCGAGCTTGGGTCTGTTCGTATTCGGCAATGGCCAGCATGTTTACCGGCTCCAGGGATCGCAATTGCTCTTCGATTTTGCGTTTTTGCCGCTGCAGCTCGTCTAAGGTCAGGGTGGCGGGCAAGTCGGGCAGCGGATCCGGCAGCTCTTGAACCACCGCTTGCAGTTGGGTTTGCAGTTGGGCCAGCAGGGCCTCTTTTTCCTGTTGTTGGGTGAGGGCGTTGTAGCGTTCCCACTCCAGGCGTTGGATCTGCTGTTGTTGGGCCCGCAGTTGAAATTCCTGCCGATCTCGCTCTTGGCGCAGGTGGGAAAGTCGGGCCTCGATCTGGCTCATCTGTTGCCGTTGCTCGGCAAGGTGTTGCTGGATTTGGCCAAGGGTGGCTTGGGCTTGGACGATTTGCTCCTGCAGATAGGCTTGGCGCTGTTTGCTCTCCTGCAGGCGCTCCTGGTGGTGCTGGATTTGGGCCTGTTTCAGGTGTTGTTGGCCGGAGTTCTCCTGCTGTTGCCGCTCCAGTTGGGTCAGTTGCTGCTGCAGCTCTGCCAAGCGACTTTCTTGCTGCTGCACCGCCTGCTGCAGTTGCTGCCAATGCTGGTTCACCGGGGATCCCTCCAGTTGGCTGAGCTTGAGGGCGAGATCGGCTAGGCGCTGTTGCAAGGGATCCCAACGCAGTTGAATCTGCTGGAGCCGCTGCTGGATCTGGTGGCTTTCGCTTTGCCTTTGCGCCAGGGATCCCTGCAGGTGTTGCAGGCGGGCCTGTTGCTTTTGGCAATCGGCTTGGTGACGCTCCAGATATTGCTGGGCTTGCAGGGCGTCTTGGCGAGCCAGGAGCAGGGCTTGGGCCAGTTGTTTTTCGCGGGCTTGGGCTGCTTGTAGGCGCAGGGTGAGGGCGGCCAGCAGTTCCTCCAGCTCGGCCAAGCGGGAGCGCAAGGCTTCTTCTTCCGATGGCGATAGCGAGACGGAGCCCTTGTGTCCGCCGGCAGAAAAGTGGATCCCAGCTCGCTGTGGGCCGCTGCCGCCGGTGATGGCTCCTGAGGTTTCCAGCAATTCCCCTTCCAGGGTGACCATACGGTGCTTGCCGATGTGGGGCTGGGCCAGCTCTAGGCTTTGGAAAACCAGGGTGGAGCCGAACACAAAGCCGAAAACATCCCGGTAGCGCTCTTCAAAACGCACCAAACGAATGGCATAGTCGATCAGGCCGTCCAATTTCAGGGGGCTGGGGGGGCGGGTGGGCTGGAGCTTGTTCAAGGGCAAAAAGGTGGCGCGTCCGGCTTTTTCCCGTTTCAAAAAGTTGACGGCGCTCACGGCCACGGTGTCATCTTCCACCACCACAAAGTGCAGCCGGTTGCCTGCTGCAACCTCCAGCGCCAGTTGATACTGGGGATCCACCTGCCCCAACTGGGCCACCAACCCCAAAACCCCCGGCAGACGGGCACTCAGGATGGCTTGGGTCGCCCGGGATCCCTGGGATTCTTGCAACACTTGGCGACGGGTTTCCCATTTGTCCAGTTGCCGCTGCTTGGCGTGCAGCTCGACGGTGAGGCGCTCGTGGGTGGCGCGATCCAGCTCCAGGCTGGCCTGCAGTTGCGCCAGCTCTTGGGCCAGGGTCTGAACCTGAGCTTCCGACTGTCGGCAAGTGTGTTCCAACTCGGCGGTGAGGGCCAGGTGGGATCCCAGCCACGCCTCGATCTGGGCAATCTCCGCCTGGATCTCTTGGCTTTGCCGTTCCAGTTGCCGTTGTCGCTCTTGCAAGCGAATTTGCTCCTGTTGGAGAGGCTCCTGTTCGGCGCGAAGTTCCTCAATGTGGCGGGTGAGGTAGCGCTGCTGTTTCACCCAGGCATCGGCGGATTGGGCTAGGGCGCGCAGTTGTTCGCGGCTCTGTTCCAGGCTGGTTTGGGCTTTCCGAACCTGGGCCTGCAGGGATCCCTGGGCTTGGGCCAGTTGCTCTTGTTGGCTGTGCAGGTGTTCCAGCTCCGCCTGCAGATGCTGCTGTTGGGCTTGGCACTCCTGATGTAGGCGCTGCGCTTGCTGGATCTCCTCCTGCCAGGCTGCGATCTGTTGGCTGACCTGTTGCCGCTGTGCTTCGGCGGCGGCGATTTGGGCTTGCAGGTGCAGGTATTCCTCCTCTCCAAGAGCATGGATGCGGCTTTGCAACTCGGTCAGGGCGGCTTCGGCTTGCTGCAAATGCTCGCTCAAGGTCTGCACCTGAGCGGTGGTCTGCTCCTGAGCCTCCAGAAGCTGCTGAATGGCCGCCTGGGTTTCTTCCACTTGGACTTGCAAATGCCGCCAAAGCAACACCTGTTGCTGCTGCTCCAGCGTTTGCAACTGCAGCCGCAGTTGCTGATAGTGTTGGGCCTTTTCGCTCTCTCTGAGCAGCCGCTCTCCTTGAGCTTGCCATTCCTGTTCGATGAGCCGAAAGCGCTCAATTTGTTCCCGTACCGCCTCCAGCTTGCTGTTGGCCTGGGCGATCTTGCGGTCGAAGGTGGCCACCCCCGCCAATTCGTCGATGATCTGCCGCCGTTCCTTGGGGTGCATGGAAATGATGCTGGTGACATCCCCCTGTAAAACGACGTTGTAGCCGTTGGGGTAGATGTGCATCGCCTCCAGTTGTTCGTGCAGCTCGCTCAGGGTACAGGGCACATCGTTGATGTAGAAAGTGCTGGTGTAGGGGAGAGAATCCGTCCCGCTATCGCGAGTGGGATCCTCAGCCTTTCCGGGCTTGACCCGCAGCCGGCGACTGACTTTCCATTCCCTGGGCTGACCATCTTCTCCCGGCCCCAGCTCAAAGGTGACAGAAACATGGGTTTCCACCTGCAGATTGCCGTTGAGGCTGCCGGAATGCACCAGATCCAAAAGCCTCTCTGCCCGCATCCCCCGCGAGGACGATAAACCCAGCGCGAACAGGATCCCATCCAGGATGTTGGACTTACCGGAGCCATTGGGGCCGGAAATGACCGTAAAGCCCGGCAGCAGGGGTATCGAGGTTGTGCTACCAAAGGACTTAAATCGGGTCAGCTCAATCCGCTTGACGTACATGACACCCCATATCTAGCGTGACCACCGGCAGATGATGGCAACAGGCTAGCATGGGTAGCAAAAACCTGTGCAGCTCAAGTTTCTTAGGACGGCTTGGCATCTGAGTCTGCACCTGTTGAGTCTACATCTGTGCCGACGAGCAGATCGGCCTTTTGTAAAAGACGATGCACCTCTGCCCTCAGCTCCGGCCAGCGGTAGGTCAGCAGGTTTGCTTTGGAGATGAACAGCAGCCGGTAGCCGGGTTTCAGGTTTGGGCACAGGGGGCGCAAGATTTCTCGCAACTGGCGGCGCAGCCGATTCCGCTTTACGGCAGATTTGCTCACCTTTCTGCCGATCACCAGCCCCACTTGGCTAGGGATCCCTTCGCACCCTGCGGGCATCGGCTGAAACAACAGGGTTAAGCCTGCACCGGAACGACGTTGGCCCCCCTGGTAGAGCGCCTGAAAAGCTCGTCGATCCCGCAATCGATGAGGAGCCGGCAACATTGGGCACCGAGGAGAGTCTGCCCCAGAAGTCAGCGAGTTTTGGGCTGCAACGCTCCAAAAAACCAAGACAAATCAAATCTCTGACCAAAGGGCTTAGGAAACCGCCAGGCGATAACGCCCCTTGGCCCGCCGTCGCCGCAAGACCTGACGCCCAGTTGCCGTTCGCATTCTGGCCCGAAACCCAGAGACGCGAATGCGTCTGCGATTGGTGCCACGAAGGGTACGCTGAGTCATGGTGAGAAGCCAACCAATGAAGCCAAGATCATTTGCCAGAGCTGACCAGACTGCCATTCAGCCTGCTGGCAACTGATCACAGGTGGTTAATCTTAGCAGACTCAATGGAAAATTGCTAGATTGGCCACCCCGCGCCGAGCAGTTAAATTGGGAATCCCGAAGCTCCTGTCGAGGAAGCCGCCGCTGTTTCCTCTGGGCTTCTGCTGTGTCGCTCTGAGTGTGTGGTGTGGATATTTCCCTGGATCAGCTCTGGGATGAAGCCCTGTGTCATCTGCAGGTGCAGCTCAGCCGCCCAACCTTTGAGGCTTGGATCAAAACGGCGCGGGCTGAATCGTTGGTGGACAACCGCCTCACCATCTGTACCCCCAGCGAATGGGCACGGGGCTGGCTGCAAAAGCACTACGCTTCCACCATCACCGAGGTGGTGCAGCGGGTAGCCGGGATCCCTTTGCAGGTGGAGTTTTCCGTTTCCCCCCACGCTTCTGTCGAGGCAGAACCCCCTTCAAGGGCGATTTCCCCAACATCGGGCAGAGCCGGCAGCTTACCTGCCTCCACCACCCTAGGACTGGAAGTCGGCGGCAGCCTGCCGATGCGGGCGCCGGATCTCAACCCCAAGTATTCCTTCTCACGGTTTGTGGTCGGCCCCAACAACCGCATGGCTCACGCTGCAGCTCTGGCTGTGGCCGACAAGCCTGGGCGCGCCTACAACCCCCTGTTTCTCTGCGGTGGGGTGGGTCTGGGCAAAACCCACCTGATGCAGGCCATTGGCCACTACCAACTGGAGGCCAATTCACGCGCCAAGGTCTTCTACGTGTCCACCGAACGGTTTACCAACGATTTAATCGATGCCATCCGGCGAGACAGCATGCAGTCTTTCCGGGAGCACTATCGGGATGTGGATATTTTATTGGTGGATGACGTTCAATTTATCGAAGGCAAAGAGTACACCCAAGAGGAGTTTTTTCACACCTTTAATACGCTGCACGAGTCCGGCAAACAGATCGTACTGGCCGCCGACCGCTCTCCTCATCTGATCCCGCGTCTGCAGGAGCGGCTTTGTTCTCGTTTCTCCATGGGTTTGATTGCGGAAATTCAATCGCCCGATATCGAAACCCGCATGGCCATTCTCAAGAAGAAAGCCGAGTACGAGGGAATGAACTTGCCCGCAGAGGTGATCGAGTACATTGCCACCACCTACACCAGCAACATCCGCGAACTGGAAGGCGCCCTGATCCGCGCCGTCGCCTATGTTTCCATTTCCGGCTTGCCGATGAGTGTAGAGACGATTCAGCCCATCCTCAATCCCCCCAGCGAGCCGAAAGAGATCACCGCCGACATGATTACCGATGTGGTCTGTGAAGAATTCGGCATCGACCGAGACAGTTTACTGGGATCCTCCCGCAAGCGCGACATCAGCCAAGCACGGCAAATTGCCATGTTCTTGATGCGCCACTACACCAACCTCAGCCTGCCCAAAATTGGCGACTACTTTGGGGGAAAAGATCACACCACCGTCCTCTATAGCTGTGAAAAGGTCAGTCAGCTACAGCGGCAAAGTCTGCAATTTGAACGGCAACTGCAAAAATTGGTCGAGCGCTTGCGGGTGGTTGCCAACAGCCGGAGCAGCTAGGCTTTCTGTTGTCGTTGAACCGTCTTTGAGGTGTTGTTGCCGCCCTTTGGCTCTGCCCGTCTGCGTGGAGAATCCCTCGGAAAGCGGCTACAGTAGGGACGCGATGCATGGGGTTGCAGGCGGTGAGACAGTCTGGCAAAGGGCTTCGCCTGGGTATGCTGCTCCTCTGGGCTGGACTGGTGCCTGAGCGGCCGGTTTGGGCCAATTCCCAGCAAGCCCCTATTCCAGATCCGGTGCCGGCCACCCTCTCAGCCGCTTTGGATTTGGGCTTGGATAGCCAACTTTTGGAAGACAGCCCCGTGTTGCGCCGCTGGCTGCAAAACCCGCCCAATCTCCTGGAAGAAATCCGCAACACCCCTGTCTTGCCCACCCGCTTGCAGGCCGGCTTTGAGTCCTCTTCGCACTGGCGAATCAGCCTGCAGGATTTGCGCCTGGGAGATCGCCTCACCCTCAGCGGTGACTATCGCCAATCTTCCGAACATCCCGAAGTGCGCCAGTACGGGTCGGAGATGCGTTACTTTCTGGCCCCCATGGGATCCCGTTTTAATCTGGCGCCACAACTGGGGTATCGGGCTTTGGAACAAAAGAACCGCAGCCTCAGTGGAGTTAGCTATGGGGCTTTTGCTGTTTTGGCCTTGGCTCCCGGAGCTGCAGATTTGACCGGTAGCTACAGTTGGGTTGCCCCCCAGGAGCCGGAAGAAGGACAGGCCACCCTGGCGGAGATCACCGCTGCCTATGCCATTAGCCCTTCTTTTCGTCTTTCTGCTCGCTATAGCCTGCGCAACTCGACCTTGGATCGGGAGTTTAGCTTTGGCGTTGGGCTAGAGTGGATCCCATAGAGTGCGCCCTCACTCCTAGTCTCTCTCTTGGTGGAAGAGGAGGGCTGGGGATCGACGCGACTTGGATTTGGGTGATGGCTCCGCTCTGGACTCAATGAATGGCCACCTCAACCCAGCCCAGATCAGAGGCGCACTGCCCGCACAAAGGCCACCCAACCCAAGCTGAGATAACGCTCCAACTGCAGCCCCACCTGTTGAAGGTGCTCGCGCAACTGGGTTTCCGAGAAAAAATGAAGGCCGGTGGCTTCCAGCCATTGCTGCACCATCTGCCCCCATCCCTGTACCTGCTGGCTGTGCATCGAGACAAAGGCTCCTCCCGGTCTCAACACACGGGCAATTTCCCGCAAACAGGGATCCAAAGGCAATTCGTTCAAGGTGGCCCCGCTGATCACCGCCCCAAAAGTTCCAGAGGCGAGGGGAAGCTGTTCAGCCCGAGCCCGCATCAGGCTGTAGTGCTGCCAGTGGGGCTGCGCTTGTTGAGCGGCTTCCGCCAATACCCCTGCTGCATTGTCCAGGCCGATCACCGTCCGTTGTGGATCCTTGGCCAGGAGCAAGCGGCTCCAGTACCCCCCGGCAGTGCCCAAATCCAAGATGGGATCCCCCTCCCCCACCAACTCGGCCAGCAGTTGACCCTCCCGCTCGCTGCCAAAGCTCTCCCCCGTCAGTAGCGACAGAGCCCAGGGCCGCCAGAGGCGATCGTAGCCCCAGGCGAACCCAGGCAGATGGGCAATGGCTTGGGCCGGGGTGAGATGCAGGTCCGATGAGCTGCCGATAAAATCCACAGCCCCAGAAGCGGTGATGGGGTAAATTTGGCCACAACTGGGACAATAAACCCGATCCGCCACGGATCCCTGTTCCCGCCCTGGTGATTGGGTCAACCCTTCCCGACCGCAGCTCAGGCAGCGATAAAGGTGAACCGGCAAAGCAGAGAGCGAAGAGAGCATGCGACAGCCCAACGCAACCCAAAACTCGCGAGGAAAAGGGGGCAGCTGCCGGGATCCAGCCCCAACAACCCCCCCAGTTGTCTATCTGGCAATGGAGATGGGATCCCCTAGACCAGCTTTGGACTCCGTCCCGCTTCCGCAAGTGGACTGGGTAGGCCGACCTTCTCCGGGATGGGCACATACTCTGAGACAATCGCCCGGAATTCGTCGCCATCCAGGGTTTCCCGTTCCACCAAGGTATCGGCCAATCGATCCAGCAGAGGGCGGTGCTCCAGCAAAATCTGCTTGGCTTTCTGGTAACAGCTCTCCAGGATCTGCCGCACCTGGCGGTCGATCTTGGCGGCCACATCCTCCGAGTACTCGACGCGGTTCATCCAGCCGCCGCCCAAGAATACCTCGTTGTTGGGGGGATCCAACATCAAGGGCCCCAGCTCGGACATGCCAAAGCGGGTCACCATCTGCCGCACCAGATTCGTGTTCTGCTGTAGGTCGTTGCTGGCTCCGGTGGTCACTTCCGAGTAGCCGAAGACGATCTCTTCAGCCGCCCGACCGCCAAAGCCCACCACCACCCGATCCAGCAGCCAAGCGCGGCTATACATACCCGAGTCGATCTGCTCCTCGTTGGGCAGTTGCTGGGCAAAGCCACCTGCGCCGCCGGAACGGGGGATGATGGTCACCTTGTTCAAGGGATCCGCGTGGGGCAAAAGTGTCATCAACAGGGCATGGCCACACTCGTGGTAGGCGATCAGGCGCTTGCTCTTGCCGTCCAGAAGCGGCGGCTTGGTCAGGCCGATGGTGATGCGGTCGATGGCATCGTCAATGTCTTGGTTGGTGATGGCCATGCGCTGACGGCGGGCCGCCAAAATGGCCGCTTCATTGAGCAGGTTGGCCAGATCCGCACCGGCAAAGCCGGGGGTACGGCGGGCAATCGCCTCTAGGCTGACCTCTTCCGCCAGCTTCTTGTTGCGGGCATGCACCCGCAAGATCTCGTAGCGCCCCTTGAAACTGGGCCGATCCACCGTAACCTGGCGGTCGAAGCGGCCCGGACGCAAGAGAGCCGCATCCAACACATCAGGGCGGTTGGTGGCGGCAATCACGATAATGCCGGTGTTGCCCTCAAAGCCGTCCATCTCCGTGAGCAACTGGTTCAGGGTTTGCTCGCGTTCGTCGTTGCCACCGCCGATGCCAGCCCCCCGCTGCCGGCCCACCGCGTCGATCTCGTCGATGAAGACGATGCAAGGCGCATTCTCCTTGGCCTTCTTGAAGAGATCCCGTACGCGAGAGGCACCCACCCCGACAAACATTTCCACAAACTCAGAGCCGGAAAGGCTGAAAAAGGGCACTCCTGCCTCGCCGGCAATGGCCTTGGCCAGAAGGGTTTTGCCCGTCCCCGGCGGCCCCACCAACAACACACCCTTGGGGATCTTGGCCCCAACAGCGGTGAAGCGCTCCGGCTTCTTCAAGAAGGTGACCACCTCTTGCAATTCTTCTTTGGCTTCTTCAATCCCGGCCACATCGTCGAACTTAACACCGGTTTTGGCTTCCATCTGAAAGCGGGCCCGCGATTTGCCGAAGTTCATTGCCTGCCCAGGGCCGCCCGCTCCAGCACCGGCACGCCGCAGGAAAAAGAACAACCCTCCCAACAGCAACAGCGGGATCACCAGGTTGCCCAGAAGCGCCCAAAAGGCGCTGCCATTGCGGGTGGGTACCACTGCCACTTCGATCCCCTGCTCAGTGAGGCGGTCCACCAGTTGCGGTACGGTGTTGGGCAGCAGGTTCACTCGGTAGCGGGTGGAATGCTGGGTCTGGGGATCCACAGCCGTAACTTCAGCTACCAGATTGTTGTCCGTGAGGCGCACATCCGTAACCCGCCCCTCCTCGACGTAGCGCAAAAAGCGATCGTAGGTGAGGGCCGAGGCCAAAGCTGCATGGGCGGGTGCAGGCTGCAGCACCAGGCCGGATCCCTGCCAGAGACAAAAGCCCAGCAGGAGGGCGATCAGCCAGCGCTGGGGAGATAGAGGCTTGTTCATAGGGAAGAGAACGCTCGGTTATTAAAAGTCCTTTAACAAACTTAACCTGTCCCTCCTGGAAGGCACAACCCTACCCCCGCAAGGATGAGCTCCTGAGGGATCCCTGCCCCATCCGATGCCCGCCACAAGCCTGCAGTTAGGCCGAGCCGGGGGATCCCAGACCATCCAGCCCATAGACGCGCCGCCACATAGAGTCGGCCAGAGAGGCCGGCAGCAGCCGCATCAGCCCCAACGCCACCTTGCCCCCTGTGAAAGCAGTGTAGCGGTCGGAAGGGTGAGGATCCGTCATCGCCCTCAGGATCGGCTCCACCACCTTCTCCACTGGCCAGGCCATTTTGCTGAACGAGCTGGCCAGATCGGCGGTCTTGTCCAAGATCGCTTTGTAGGGGCCGTTGGGGTTGACAACGGCAGCAAAGGTTTCTTCCGCCACGCGGCCAAACTCGGTGGCTACCGGCCCCGGCTCGATCAAGATAACCTTGATGCCGAAGGGGGCCACTTCCACCCGCAGGGCGTCGCTGAGGGCCTCCACAGCAAACTTGGTGGCGCTGTAAACGCCGCTGAAAGGCATGGACAGCTGGCCGGCCACCGAGCTGAGGTTGAGGATGCGGCCACTGCCCCGTTCCCGCATTTGGGGCAAGAGGGCACGGGTGAGGGCGTGCAAGCCAAATACATTCACCTCAAACTGGCGCCGCATGGCCGCCACATCCACCTCTTCCACCGGCCCCATCTGGCCATAGCCGGCGTTGTTCACCAGGATATCCACCCGGCCAAAGTGATCCAGAGCCTTTTGGGCCAGCGCCTCCACCTGGGCCGTATCGGCCATGTCGGTGGGCACCACCAGCGCCTCCGCTCCCCGACTCTCCACCAAGTCTTTGACGTTTCGCAGCAGCCCTTCCCGGCGGGCCGCCAGCACCAAGCGAGCCCCGCGTTTGGCCGCCTCCAGAGCGACTGCTTCCCCAATTCCAGCAGAGGCACCAGTAATCAGCACCACTTGATTGGCAAGTGAAGGCATGGTTTCTTTTATCCAAACTCTCCACCATCCTAGAAGAACGACCGGGATCCCTGGAGAGGGGCAGCTCCGTCTTCCGAACTTCTGGATTCGGCATCCGCTATCATGGCTACATTGGGTAAACCCAGAAAACAGCCGGGACAAAGCCCGATAGACAGGTCTCTGCTTGGGCTGAAGTCCTATGGTGCTTTGATTTAAAGTAGAGAGTTGTGTATAGGGTGCAGCGACTGTGAAGTACTTCTGCAGGCGAGTTGGCCGAGGTCGATCTCTCTCCCCGGAAGAGCGTTGGGTTGTTACTGAGGTTCGATTGGCTCAATTGCTCAGGGCAGCGGAAGCCAACTTGCGGGCCAATTCTGAGTTGCGCCAACAGCAGCAGGAGCAGCAAAAGCAACTGGAAGCCGAGCGCCGCCACAGCGAAGCCCTAAGAGACTCGACCGCCGATTTGCGCACCAGCGTGATGGAGCTGCGGGAAGGACAGGCCCTTTGGCAGAGCCATGTGGAAGAGCTGCGCTCTTGTCTGCGGGAGCTGCTCAAGGAACAAAGCGAACTGGTGCAGATTGTTGCCCAGCAGCAGCACATCCTGAAGGATTGTCAGGAAGTCATCCGCGCCATGCTGGAGCAAATGCGAGATGACCACCGAGACTTCCGCTCTGCCATCAGCATTTTGCTGGAGGAGCTGCACCAAACCGTGCGCTGTTTGGTTATCAGGTCAGGTGGCACGCTACCCAAGCCCGTTCGCCATCCCGAAGTGCCGGAGACGGATCCCAGCTCTCAGCCGACCGATTCGGCCTCGCCTGGGGAAGGCTCTTCGTCCTAGGGATCTTCTGCTCCCCCAAGAGCTATCCCACATCGCCTTCCGGCAGCCACTGCGGCCAGAACAGGCGCAACTCCCTGACCCGCTCCCCTTTGACCAGGAGGGATCCGCCCCCGGATCGGCTTTGCAGCGGGATGTCAGCAGGGGAGAAGGAGTACACCTGTTCAGACTCTGTGATCACATCCAGTTGCAGATGGGGATGCTGCTCCAAATCGGGGGGGAGACCCACCAAGCCCACCAGCACATCCCCTCGGTCGGAGAAGTGAAAGGCCGGCACGCCCACTTGACCCCGCTCCAGGATGGGGATCTCGCTCAGGGGCAAGCCCTTCAGGTGGCCCAACCGGCTGGCCAGAACCAGGATCCCTTGCGGGGGCAGCAGCGCCATACCAACTATTCGCTCGGCGCGCCCCAAACGCAGGGCCGGCGATCCCATAGCCGCTCGACCCATCAAAGGGATCCCTTCGGCAGCCAGCCGCAGCACCCGTCCCCCTGAAGTAGCCAGGACGACGCTGTAGCCTTGGTGGCCGGGATCCCAAAGGGCTGCCCAGCCCAGCTCATCTCCCTCTTTTAGCTTTAGGACAGTGGATCCCCGTTGGGTAAGGCCCATCAACTCTGCCAGGGCCAGCCGCTTGATCCGCCCCTGCCGGCTGAGCACCACCAAACTTGCCTTGCCCGGATCCGGAGCCAACGTGAAGGTGGCAACCATCGGCTCGGGGTTGGGGAGAAGGGTAACCAGAGGCACCCCCCGTGAGGACCCAGTGCTGAGGGGGATCCCTGCGATGGGCAGGGTGAAAGCTTTGCCGCCGGCGGTGAGCACCAAGATTTCCTGCTCCAGCGTGACGCATTCCAGGCCGACCAGCACATCTTCCCCCAGTTCCCGTTGCGCCGGGTTGCTGCGGGAGCGACGGCTAGGCAGAGGCAGGCGGCGCACATAGCCCTTGCGGGTGAATTGCAGCAAGAAGTGGGTCTCTTCCGTCTCTTCGCTGCTGGGGATTTGGGCCACTTCCGCTTCCAGCTCCGAGGCCGAGAGGATCTGGGTGCGCCGGGGATCCCCGAAGGTCTTTTTCAGGTGTCGCAGCTCTTTTTTCAGGTAGTTCAAGAGCTTGCGGCGGTCGCTGAGTAGCCCCTGCAGTTCTTCGATGCGGGTCTGCAACTGGGCGTGTTCCTGGTGCAGCCGTTCCCGCTCCAATCCCGTCAGGCGACGCAGAGGCATGGCCAAAATCGTCTCTGCCTGTTGGGGGGTACAGCCCAGGCGAGTTTGCAATTGGGCTTTGGCCGTGGTGCCATCGGGCGCTTGCCGCAGCAGCTCGATCACCCCCTCCAGATCCGCCAACGCCAGCAACATTCCTGCCACCTCTTCCGCCTTGCGCTGCACCTGCTGCAACTCGGCACGGAACATCCGGTTGAGGGTGGCCTCGCGAAATTGCAAAAAGTGCTGCAGGATCTCTTTGAGGCTCAGCTGCCGCGGTTCCCCGTTCACCAAAGCCAGCAGGATGGATCCAAAGTTGCTTTGCAAAGGGGTGAGCTTATACAACTGCTGCAAAACCGCCTGTGGGTTGGCCTCTCGCTTGAGCTCCACCACCACGCGAATGCCGCTGCGATCCGACTCATCGCGCAGATCGGCAATGCCGCTGATGCGGCCCTGGTTGGCCAGCTCGGCCACTTTTTCGATCCAGGCGGCTTTGTTCACCTGATAGGGAAACTCGCTGATGACTAGAGCAGGCCGCCGGTGGCGTCCTTTGCCCGGCTGGATCTCCTCAAATCGGGCTACCCCCCGCAGGGTGATGGAACCGCGCCCGGTGAGGTAGGCTTCGCGGATCCCTTGGGTGTCTAAGATTTGGCCGCCGGTGGGAAAATCCGGCCCTGGGATCCACCGCAACAGTTCCTCAGGGCTGAGGTCGGGATGGTCGATCAAAGCCAACAGGCCATCCACCACTTCCCCCAGGTTGTGGGGTGGGATATTGGTGGCCATGCCCACAGCAATGCCGGCAGAGCCGTTGAGCAGCAAAATGGGCAATCGGGCCGGGAGAACGGTGGGCTCCGCCTGGGATCCGTCGAAATTGGGCATGAAATCGACAATCGCTTCCGATACCTGCTCCAGAAGCGCTGTGTGGCTCAGCTCCGCCAGCCGACACTCCGTGTAGCGCATGGCCGCCGGTGGGTCATCATCCACAGAGCCGAAGTTGCCGTGCCCCGCCACCAGGGGATAGCGGCTGGAAAAGTCTTGCACCATGCGCACCAGCGCGTCATAAACTGCCTGATCCCCGTGGGGGTGATATTTCCCCAGCACATCCCCCACCACCCGTGCGCATTTGCGGTAGGGGCGATCCGGCGTCAGGCCCAGCTCGTGCATGGCGTAGAGGATGCGGCGGTGTACCGGCTTGAGGCCATCCCGCACATCCGGCAAGGCCCGCCCCACGATCACGCTCATGGCGTATTCCAGGTAGGAGCGCTGCATCTCCCCCTGCAAATCGGTTACAATCACCCGCCCTTGACGCGGCCCCCCGTTCGATTCGGATCCCAGTCCGTCGAGAGTCAGTTGCTGAGTCATGGCACAAAGGAGCGGAACGCTTTCCAGGTTACTGTAGCCGTTTCTCTGGTTCTTGCGAGGTGGGATCCCATCTCATCCCATCTCACATCCCATCTCAATAGAGATAGAGAAGAAGCGAAGAAGTTGAGAGCAGACCGAACCCCGCAACTCCCGCCTCGTGCTATGACTTGAAGCGGCAGCACCCACCGCAACACCACTATGGCCGATACCCCGATCCGTTTTGGCACCGACGGCTGGCGAGCCGTGATTGCCGATGGCTTTACTTTCCAAAACTTGACCGTTGCAGCCCAGGCCAGCGCCCAAGTGTTGGCCCGCACCTACCCCGGCGAAGGGATCCTGATTGGCTACGACAACCGCTTTCTCTCGGAACGCTTTGCCGCCCACACTGCTGAGGTGGTGGCCCGCCTGGGGATCCCAGTTTACCTCTCCACCTGTGTGGCCCCAACGCCGGCCTTTAGCTGGGGTGCCAAGGAGCGAGGCTGTCACGGCGCTTTGGTGATCACCGCCAGCCACAACCCCCCCCACTATTCCGGCCTCAAGGTCAAGGGAGGATTTGGTGGCTCCGTGCCGCCGGAAGTTACCGCCGCCATCGAGCAGGAGCTGCAAAGCCTCCAGCCTCTTGGATCCCACAAGGCCCCCATCCACACCTGGGATCCCTGGCCCGGCTACCTGGCTCAGCTCAGCCGCTTTGTGGATCTGGAAAAGCTCAAGGGATCCCCGGCCAAGATTTGGGTGGATGTCATGTTTGGCTCTGGCGCTGGCGGCCTCAAGCGCCTCTTGGGGGAGAAGGTCATTGAGTTGCAGGCGCATCGGGATCCCTTGTTTGGGGGATTTCCCCCCGAGCCCTTGCCCCAAAACCTGCAGGCTTCTGCTCAGATCATCGCGGCGGATCCCGCCCCCTTGAAAATGGGCCTGGTCTTTGATGGGGATGCCGACCGCATTGCGGCTCTCGATGGGCAAGGCCATTTCCTCAGCCCGCAGATCCTGATCCCCATCTTGATCGACCACCTGGCCGGGCGACGCGGCTTGCGGGGCGAGATTGTCAAAACCATCAGCGGCTCCGAACTGTTTGTTAAAGTTGCACAGCACTATGGCCTACCGGTTACGGAAATGCCGGTGGGCTTTAAGTACATCGCCGAGCGCATGATGAGCACAGAGGTGCTCTTGGGTGGAGAGGAATCGGGCGGCATCGGCTACTTGGGCCACATTCCCGAGCGGGATGCCCTGCTTTCGGCCCTGTATCTCATCGAAGCGGTTACGGAAACCGGCCAAGATCTCAGCACCATCTACCGGGCTTTGCAGGAACGGGAAGGGTTCACCTCTGTTTACCTGCGCCGCGATCTCCACCTCGCCGATCAAAATCAACAAACTGAGTTATTCAAACGGCTACAGATGGATCCCCCGGCTGAGATTTTGGGGCAGAAGGTGATCAAACATTTCGACAAAGATGGCCACAAATTCACCCTCGCCGACGGCAGTTGGGTGATGATTCGCGGCAGCGGCACCGAGCCTTTGCTGCGGCTGTACTCGGAAGCCAAAACCCCGGAAGAAGTGAATCGCCTGCTGGATTGGGCAGCCGGCTTGATCGGCCAGGTTGATTGAGGTTGATGCAGATCCCTTGCAGGGCAAGGATCCCACTTGTTCACAAAATCTTGCAAAGTCGGACAAAGTACGGCTTCTTTGGCAAAGCTGGATCGCTTGACTCAAAATTCAGCCGGAATCCTTCAGCTAGCACAAGATCCCACAGATTTTGAATTCCCCGGAAAAGTTCGACTACCCTGTTCAGACATCGGCCAATCAATAGCCAGGATTTTGCAGGGGGCTCAGTTGAAAGTCACAGATGCTGGATTGGGATTGGATTGAACTGGCGGCGCGCCATTGCTAGAGAGAGTAACTGGTGGGTTGGTGTACATCACTGGTAGTGGTGGTGGTGGAGGCAGGGGCAGAGCTTGCTGGACCGATACAGAAACCACGCAGGAGGCGCCTGCGGCTAGGCTTCCGCCCGCGAGAGAAATCGCGACCCCACCGTCAGGTGCCGTAAGCGTACCATCGCAGGTGTTTGAGGTAACTGCTGGATTCGTAATTTGTAACCCTGAAGCCGGAGTGCTGGGCAAAATGTCGATGAAACTGAGGCCGGTTATGGGAACAGTTGCAGTGTTCGTAATTGTGAAGACAACAGTTACGACGTTGCCGTTTGTAGTCGAGTTAGGAACAAACTCCTTAGTGAAGGTTGGAGCAGCCAAGGGGCCTGGGGGCAAGCCAATAATGCTAGGAGAGGGATTGGGAGTGGGCAGGGGCGGGATCGTCGGCGCCGACACAGGAGGGGGCACAAGAGGGCTGGGTTGACCTGGGGGAACAGATCCAATCGGAGGAGTGGATGGCAGCCCTACCCCCGTTCCTCCGGGTTCTGTGTTTGGGTTTTGCACGCCGATAATCGGCCCCGGAAGGGAGCTGATTGGATTCCCCTCTTTAGTTTGTTGACAAGCTGTTAGCAAGCCCAAGCACAAGCAAGCCAAAACCCCAGCTACTTTTCCCGTTTTCATTCCCTCATCCTCCTGCCATTCAACTCTCTCGTGGCACAAACCCAAACAGCCTTACTCAGCTCTAGCTTAGGGGGCTTGGTCGCTCGCTTCCAGCCTCAGAGCTTGACCAAATGAATCTCGAATGACCACGATTACCAAAACCGTTTCTCCCGCAGCAACGTTGGTGTTGTAGGCGGCTGGATCCGCCGGGAAGGTGAAGCCGAGGTTGATCCCGTTTCGGTCGTCGTAGCTATTGCCTCTGCCTATCAGCGTATTTCTAAACTGCTCAATTGCCGTCGGCAAAAAGATGCTGGTAATATCCGTGCCGCGACTGATGTTGAAAAACTGAACCTCTACGCTCCTGATCACTCCTGGAGCAGATAAGCCGCTCAAGGTGATAGTTACAAAGGCGGATCCCACTAGGCCGATCTGAAAAGGGTTTGCCAAGCTAGGCGGATCCGGTAGGTCGGGTTGAACCGGCGGTGGGGTGATGGGGGCAAAGTCCGGCCCTGGGCGAAAGGTGATGGGCGTGAGATTGGGGGCAATCGTGGGGGCAACGGCCACAGGAGGAGGCGTGGCACCGCTAGAAGCCAGTAGAGGCGGCACCCCGCTGGTGGTCTCGCTACTGCAGCCGGTAATTAGCGCAACCGAAGCATAGGTTGCCCAAAGAGAGAGGCCGCCACGGCCAAGGGCTGAGCCAAAACGTCGTCTCATCGAAAAATCTCCACTCACTCACACCACATCAAATGTCTTAGGCAGCGTCCAGCGGGGATCCACCGAGCTTGCTCAAGTCTTATGCATCTGCACAATTTCAAGGGGGATGCCTGCTGTTAGTTCTACTGCATCCTAGAGCGTTGTCAAGCGAGCGGCAGAGCAAATGCAAGAAATTGTTCTGGAAATGGCCCATCCCCTAGATATGGGGTATCATAGCCTCGAGCAGGGGCGGCCAGCTTACCTGTAGCGTTAGGGGTTGAGTGCCTTCTCCCCATTTTGTGTGTGGATTTGCCCAGATTTAAGGTGTGTGAGGAAGTGCCGTATGAACTTCAAAGGTCGCTCGTTGGCGGTTTTGTGTGGAGTCTTGCTGCTAGGCGGCTGCGGAGAAGTTAATGAGTCTCCGACCTTGCCTGGGCCCGTCCAGGTGGATCCGGCTGCCTTTGTCTCGGCCCAGGAGTATCGCTTTACCCCCGGCTCGGTGCTGGAGACCACCAGCCTGCGGCTGGACTATGTCAATCCGAGGTTTGACAACGGGATCCCTGTGCGCACCAACCCCCTCCAAGGCAGCGGTGAAGCTCGCATCGCCAATGTTGAAGCCCGCATCTTGCCTGTGAACGAGATCCCAGCCAGTGACTTGACGATTGACTCCACCCTTCGCTCCAGCACCCTGGCCATCCAAATTGGGCGAACCACACCGCTGGTGAATATCACTGCCTTTGGACCCAACGACGGCAGACTATCTACGCAATTTAGTATCGCCGGGCTGGTTGCAATTTCGACAAACCCTAATGATCAGCGCATTCGAGTGAACACAACCTTTAGAGCCGCCAGGGAAGGTACTGTCTTGACTCTCACCGTGCGCCGAATCTTGGTGAATAGGAATGGCAACCAAGTTGTCCTAGAGGGAGATTCTTCTCTCATTGTCCGCACCACGGGGGTACTCTATGAAGATCCTGGCCCAGGTGGCAACCCGCCAGCAGGAAGCTTCGTGAACCCAACAGAAGGAGTATCTGCCATTCTCCAGACAGGTAGTTTCTCCGCCAGCTTTGTGGTGCGGCAGCGGGGGGTTGCGGGCGATGGCACTCCTGAGGATGCCTTGGCCCTGTTTGCACGCCTGAACTTCCGTCCCAACCAGGCGGAGATTGTCTATCGTCCTGCCCAGGTGGGTACGCAGTCGGTGCTGTTTGCTCCGGATCCGACTCGACTGAACATCTTGCCCAATCAGTTGGTTCGCATCCGCCGCCTGTTGAACGGTCGTGTTCAAGCGGAGTTTGATCCGGCCAACACCAGCACAGTTCTCAACTTTGTGCAGGTCAGCCCTCCACCGCGACCTTTCCCCACCCCAATTCCTCAGTTACCTGTCCCTACTCCTGGACCGGGTGCTCCAACAGCCTTTGACTACTTTTTCTCATTACGAACTGAAAGGGAAGAAGGCGGGGGTACTCCAGTTGTTTTGCAGGGCATCGTGCCTGCAACGGGGGATTTCGTCTTCCGCACCTTGGCCGGAGCACAGTTATCAGGGCCGTTTAACCGGCTTGATATTGGTGGGGGAACACAAAGAGGAAATCTGAACCTTGTCTTCGATTCAACGACCTCTGCTGAGCGCATTTCCGGCCAGTGGTTCATAGAACAGGAGTTCCCTACTAACAACCTTGAAGCTAGAGAAGGGGCCATTTTGATCATCCGTGGGTTCTTTGAGGGAACTGAGGTGCGGCTGTAACCCAGGCAACCCGTTTGATCCCAGAGCAGGGATCCGCTCTGGCTTGGCCTTTTCGTCGGTCAGAGCTTGGGTAGATCGCTGAGCACCACCTGTGCGCAGTTGTGGCCAGGGATCCCGGTCACTCCGCCTCCTGGGTGCGCCCCTGAGCCGCAGAGGTAAAGGCCGGGAATGGGGGATCGATAGTCGGCCAGGCCGGAGATGGGCCGCAGGTTGTAGCTTTGATCCGGCGTCATTTCCCCGTGAAAAATGCTGCCCCCCACAAGGCCGAAGCGGGCCTCCAGATCCACGGGCGACAACATCTGCCGTGCGATCACGGCGTTTTTAATGTTGGGGGCAAATTGGGCAATTTTGTCGATTACCCGATCGGCAAATTCCTCCCGTAGGCCATCGTTCCAGTCTCGCCCTTTGGGTTGGTAAGGCACAAACTGGCAGAAGCAGGAGAGAATGTGCTTGCCTGGGGGAGCCATCGTCGGGTCGGTGGGGGATTGGCTGTAGATCTCGATAAACGGATCCCGGGAAGGGATCCCGTACTTGCAGTCATCCCAAGCCCGCTCCAGATAGGCCACCGAGGGGGCAATATCCACTGTGGCAGAGCTGACAACTTCTGGGGGCACTTCAGCAGGGGCTGCTGTGTAGCGAGGCAATTCTTCCAAGGCCAAATTGAGCTTGTACACCGGGCCTGAGGTGCGGTAGTGCCGTTCTAGTCGGTCGCGCAAGTCTGGGGGCAAAGAGGAGCAGAGTCGCAAAAAGGTGATTTGGGGATGGGCATTGGAGAGAACCGCCCGCGCCCGCACGGTTTCCCCCGATTCGAGGATAACCCCAGCGGCCTGCCCACTCTCCATCAAGATCTCCGCCACTGGAGCAGACGTGCGGATCTCCACCCCTAAGTCCAGAGCTGCCTTGGCCATCGCTTGGGTAATGGATCCCATCCCACCGCGCACATAGCCCCAGACCCCACGTGAGCCAATGGCCCGACCCACCGCATGGATTAGCCAAATGTAGGGCGTACCTGGAGTCATCGGCCCGGCTGAGGTGCCGATCAAAGATTGGGGAGCCATCGCCGCCTTGACCTGCTCCGACTCGAAGAACTCATCCAGGAGATCAGTGGTCGAGAGGAGCATGATGCGGCGGAAATCGTCTTCATAGCCAGCAGCTGCAAAGCGATCCGCCAGTTGGCCCAGTGAAATCGGCGGCTGCATTAAGGTTGGCTCCACCACCTCGTTCACCCGATCCCAAAACTCCTCCCAGCGGTCGTAGGCTTCCGCATCTTTGCGGGAAAACTTGGCAATTTCCGCTTTGCTCTTGGCGCGGTTATCGGCATACAGGAAGAGGTGCTGCCCATCCGGGAAGGGCATGAAATAGGAAGGTTGCTTGGCATAGACCTCAAAGCCATAGTCCGGCAGGCGCAAATCGCGGATGATCTCCGGTCGCAGCAAACTACAGGAGTAGGAAGCCACCGACACGCGAAAGCCCGGGTGAATTTCTTCCGTAATGGCAGCACCACCAACGGTGTGATAGCGCTCCAGCACCAGCACTTTTTGCCCGGCCTTGGCCAAATAGCAAGCGCTCACCAGCCCGTTGTGGCCGGCCCCAATCACCACCGCGTCGTAGCTCATCAACAATCCTTCTGCAAACGCTTCTCCACCCACAATACTCCTGCCAGCCAAGATTCGATCTGCCGGCAAGGGATCCCTGCCTTAACCGATGGAAAAAACCTGATCCAGACTCAACTCTCCAGCCAGGATCCCTGGGATCCCAACTTTCTCCTCGGGGGTGTAAGCCTCTCTTTTCTGGTAAACTCCCGACTCTATTGGCAAGCTGTAAGCCTCTAGGCAGTTCTCTTGCAAGTTCAAGATCCAGTAGTTGGGGATCCCGGCTTTGGCGTAGAGTCCGAGTTTGACTTCCCGATCATAGGTAAGGGAAGAATCAGCCACTTCGATGATGAGATAGATGTCTTCGGGCTGAGGATGCCGAGAGCGGTACTCATCCTGCTGAAAGCGCACAATGGCAAAGTCGGGCTCCGGCTCGTGATTGGGGGGCAGTTGCACCGGATCCTGGGTGCGCACAATAGCTTGCTCCTGCACAAGGCCCACCAACAGTCGGTACAGGCGGCTACAGTAGGCGGCGTGCCTCTCCCCTTTCGTCATCTTTTGAACCAGGAGCCCGTCAATCAGCTCCAACTGATTGGGCTCTTCAATCTGTCCAGACTCAATCAGCCGATGAAACTCCTCAAAGGTATATCGCCTGATATAGGGATCCAATCGGGCGGCTAGAGTCATCGACCAAACTCATCAGACCCTAAACTTCATATCACCACTCTACCAACTCACAAAAAAGGGATCCCTGGACCAGCCGAGGGATCCCTATTCAGCAGGTTATGGGCTTGCTACCCCGACTGAGAGGCTGTCGAGGCGATAACAAAGGCCGCGTAGGTCAACACGTAACCCACCGTGAAGTGAGCCAGACCCACCAGACGACCTTGGACAATCGACATGGCCACCGGCTTGTCTTTCCAGCGGATCAGCTTGGCCAAGGGAGTGCGCTCATGCGCCCACACCAAGGTCTCGATCAGCTCTTGCCAGTAGCCGCGCCAGGAGATCAAGAACATGAACCCAGTTGCCCACACCAGGTGGCCGAACAGGAACATCCAGGCCCAAACCGCCAGGTTATTCATCCCGTAGGGGTTGTAGCCGTTGATCAACTGGGCGGAGTTGGCCCAGAGGTAATCCCGCAGCCAGCCCATCAGGTAGGTGGAGTTCTCGTTGAACTGGGCAGTGTTGCCGCTCCAGATCCCCAGGTGCTTCCAGTGCCAGTAGAAGGTGACCCAGCCGATGGTGTTCAGCATCCAGAACATGGCCAGGTAGAAGGCATCCCAGGCGGAGATGTCGCAGGTGCCGCCCCGACCCGGGCCATCGCAGGGGAAGCTGTAGCCGAAGTCTTTTTTATCCGGCATCAGCTTAGAGCCGCGAGCATCCAACGCACCTTTCACCAGGATCAAGGTGGTGGTGTGCAGGCCCAGGGCAATGGCATGGTGCACCAGGAAGTCGCCAGGGCCAACGGGCAGGAAGAGGAACCCATTGGGGTCGTTGATGGCTTGCAGCCAGCCCGGCAGCCACACGTTGCCGTAGTTGGGCCATGCCGTAGAGGCGATGCTGTTGGGATCCGACAGCAGCACGTTCATGCCGTAGAGCATCTTGCCGTGGGAGGCCTGGATGAACTGGGCAAACAACGGCTCGATCAGAATCTGCTTCTCCGGCGTGCCGAAGGCCTGCATCACATCGTTATGGACGTACAGCCCCAAGGTGTGGAAGCCCAAGAAGAGCGACACCCAGCTCAGGTGGGAGATGATCGCCTCTTTGTGATCCAGCACCCGAGCCAGCACGTTGTCCTTGTTGGCTTCGGGATTGTAATCCCGCACCAGGAAAATGGCTCCATGGGCAAAGGCCCCCACCATCAAGAACCCAGCAATGTACTGGTGATGGGTGTAGAGAGCCGCCTCCGTGGTGTGATCCATGGACATGAACACGTAGGGGTTGAGGGAGTACATGTGCTGCGCCACCAGCGAGGTCACCACTCCCAAGCAGGCCAGGTGCCAGCCCAACTGGAAGTGTAGAGACTCGTTGTAGGTGTCGTAGATGCCCTCATGTCCACGGCCCAACAAGCCCCCGAACGGCGTGCCCTTGGGTGGGTTGTGAGCCGCCATGATCTCCCGCATAGAGTGGCCAATGCCCCAGTTGGTGCGGTACATGTGGCCGGCCACGATGAAGATCACCGCGATGGCCAGGTGGTGGTGGGCCATGTCCGTCAGCCACAGAGACTGCGTGTTGGGGTTAAAGCCACCCAAGAAGGTGAGGATGGCCGTGCCCGCCCCTTCTGCGGTGCCCCAGACGTGGTTGGCCGTGTCCGGGTTCTGGGCATACACCCCCCAGTTGAGGGTGAAGAAGGGCTTCAGGCCCGCCGGGTGAGGCAGCGTGGTGAGGAAGTTGTCCCAACCCACGTGCTGCCCGCGGGACTCGGGGATGGCGACATGCACCAGGTGGCCAGTCCAAGCCAGGGAGCTGACGCCGAACAGGCCAGCCAGGTGGTGGTTGAGACGGGCTTCAGCGTTCTTGAACCAGCTCAGGCTGGGGCGAAAACGGGGCTGTAGGTGCAGCCAGCCGGCAAACAGAAACACCGCCGCCAACAACAACAGGCCGATGGCACCGGCGTAGAGATCGCCGTTGGTGCGCAGGCCAATGGTGTTGAACCAATAGTACAGGCCAGAGTAGGCCGCGTTGACGGGGCCGCCGCCCCCCGGTTGGGTAAAGGCTTCCACCGCTGCCTTGCCAAAGTGGGGATCCCAGATGGCGTGGGCGATGGGGGTGACACCCGTGGGGTTGGCTACCCATTGCTCATAGTTGCCTTGCCAGGCAATGTGGAAGACGTTGCCGGAGGCCCACAGGAAGATGATTGCCAGATGGCCAAAGTGGGTGGCGAACAGCTTTTGGTAAAGCCGCTCCTCCGTCATGCCATCGTGGGTCTCGAAGTCGTGGGCGGTGGCAATGCCATACCACAGCCGACGCGTGGTGGGATCGCTGGCCAGGTCTTGGCTGAATTGGGGAAAACGAGTTGCAGTTGTCATGATTCTCTCTTCCTCCTTGCCTTAGCCGAGTGCGCCGAACCGTGCCAGGAAGAACGCCCAGGTGGTGACGATCCCTCCCAACAGGTAGTGGGCCACACCGACCGCCCGACCCTGAATGATGCTCAGAGCGCGGGGTTGAATGGCCGGAGCGACTTTTAGCTTGTTGTGGGCCCAAACGATCGACTCAATCAGCTCCTGCCAGTAGCCGCGACCGCTGAACAGGAACATCAGGCTGAAGGCCCAGACAAAGTGAGCGCCCAAGAAGAGCAGCCCATAGGCCGACAGCGCCGAGCCGTAGGAGTTGATCACCTGCACCGATTGCGCCCACAGGAAGTCCCGCAACCAGCCGTTGATGTTGACGGCGCTGGCCGCAAAGTTGCCGCCGGTGATGTGCTCAATCGTGCCATCGGCGTTGACGGTGCCCCAGATGTCGCTCTGCATCTTCCAACTGAAGTGGAAGATCACGATGGAAATGCAGTTGTACATCCAGAACAGCCCCAGGAACACGTGATCCCAGCCGGAGACTTGGCAGGTGCCGCCGCGGCCCGGACCATCGCAGGGGAAGCGGAAGCCCAGCTTGCCTTTGTCCGGGATCAACCGGGAAGAGCGGGCAAACAGCACCCCTTTGAGCAGGATCAGCACCGTGATGTGGATGGTCATGGCGTGAATGTGGTGCACCATGAAGTCCGCCGTGCCCAGCACCATCGGCATCATGGAGACCTTGCCGCCCACGGCCACCACGTCGCCGCCGAAGATGGGGCTAACCGACGCGCCCACATAGGGAGCTGTGCTGGCAATGGCCGAAGTGTGCAGCGACTGAATCCACTGGGCGAAGATGGGCTGCAGTTGGATGCCGGTGTCCGAGAACATGTCCTGCGGACGGCCCAGGGCTTGCATCGTGTCGTTGTGGACGTAGAAGCCAAAGGCGTGGAAGCCCAAGAACAGACACACCCAGTTGAGGTGGCTGATGATGGCGTCGCGGTGGCGCAATACCCGATCCAAGACGTTGTTGCGGTTCACCGCCGGGTCGTAGTCGCGCACCATGTAAATGGCCCCGTGGGCAGCACCCCCCACCACGAAGAAGCCGCCTATCCACATGTGGTGGGTAAACAGGGAGATCTGGGTGGCGTAGTCGATGCCCATGTAGGGGTAGGGGTTCATGGCGTACATGTGCTGGGCCACGATGATGCTCAGGGATCCCACCATGGCCAGGTTGATGGCCAGCTGGGCATGCCAAGAGGTGGTGAGCACTTCGTAGAGGCCCTTGTGGCCTTCGCCGGTGAAGGGGCCTTTGTGGGCTTCCAGGATCTCTTTAATGGAGTGGCCAATGCCCCAGTTGGTGCGGTACATGTGGCCGGCCACGATGAAGAGCACGGCAATGGCCAAGTGGTGGTGGGCTTGGTCGGTCAGCCAGAGGGCACCGTTCTGCGGATCCAGGCCACCCTTGAAGGTGAGAAACTCCGCGTACTTGCCCCAATCCAAGGTAAAGAAGGGCACCACCCCGCTGAAGATGCCCCAATCCACGCTGGGGAACATCTCCTTCATCAGGGCCGGGTTGAGGATGAACTCGTGGGGCAAGGGCACCTGATCCGCCGGCACGCCCGCATCCAACATCTTGTTGATGGGAATGGCCACGTGGATTTGGTGACCGGCCCAGGCCAAAGAACCCAGCCCCAGCAGGCCCGCTAGGTGGTGGTTGAGCATCGATTCCACATTTTGGAACCACTCCAGCTTGGGAGCCCGCTTGTGGTAGTGGAACCAGCCGGCGAACAGGCACAACCCGGCCATCACCAAGCCACCGATGGCGGTGCAGAGGAGTTGAAACTCATTGGTGATGCCGGCAGCTCGCCAGAGGTGAAATAGACCAGAAGTAATGCGGATCCCTTCGAAGCCGCCGCCCACATCCCCATTCAGGATCTCTTGGCCGAAGATGGGCCAGACCACTTGGGCGCTGGGCTTGACGTTGATCGGATCCGCCAGCCAAGCAGAATAGTTGGAGAACTGAGCTCCGTGGTAGTACATGCCGCTCAGCCAGACGAAAACCACCGCCAAGTGGCCGAAGTGAGCGGAAAAGATCTTACGAGAGACGTCTTCTAAGTCGCTGGTGTGACTGTCGAAGTCATGAGCAAGAGCATGGAGGTTCCAGATCCAGGTCGTGGTCTTGGGGCCACGGGATAGGCTGCGATCGAAGTGGCCCGGCTTAGCCCATTTCTCAAATGAGGTGGGAACCGGATCCACATCAACCGACACCTTGACCTTCGGCTCTCGCTCCTTTGGCGTAGTTGTCATCAAGAACTCCTCTCTTGCGACAAGGAACGAAGCATCCCCACCCCTTGGCAGAAGATTCCCTCAGGGCAGGACTTACCTGGCATTATAGGTCAGGGTTTGTGAGCCCTCAGTTGCTTCACAATAATTAAACGAGGGATCCCTTGTCCCATCGAGGCTGGAGTCGATTGGCAATTGTTTTTTCGATCATAGATGTAAATATATGTAACGAATTTTCAGCCAACCCAATCCGTTCTCAGGAAGGGTTGGAACTGAACAATAGACAGCAAGGGATCCCCTGGGTGGGGATGTGTGGTAAAACCCTGGCAGCCCTTTTGCAGATACCACCCTATGACCCTAGAGATTCCCCGTCGCCAATACGTCAGCAACTACGGCCCCACCGTAGGGGATCGGGTGCGCCTGGCGGATACCGAACTGATCATCGAGGTGGAGGAGGATTTCACCACCTACGGCGAGGAGATTAAGTTTGGGGGCGGCAAAACCATCCGCGATGGCATGGGGCAATCGCCGACGGCCACCCGCGCCAACGGGGCCTTGGATCTGGTGATCACCAACGCCCTGATCCTGGACTGGTGGGGCATTGTCAAGGCGGATGTGGGCATTCGCGATGGCTACATTGTCGGCATTGGCAAAGCCGGCAACCCCAACATCCAAGCGGGGGTGACGCCGGGCATGGTGGTTGGCCCCAGCACCGAGGTGATTGCCGGGGAAAACCTGATCCTGACAGCGGGCGGGATCGATGCCCATGTGCATTTCATCTGTCCGCAGCTGTGCGAGTTTGCCATCGCCTCGGGAGTGACCACCCTTTTGGGGGGCGGAACTGGGCCGGCCACAGGCAGCAACGCCACCACCTGCACCCCTGGAGCTTGGAACTTGGGCAAGATGTTGCAGGCGGCGGAGGGGTTCCCCGTCAATTTGGGCTTCTTTGGCAAGGGAAACGCGGCTTTTCCCGCAGCTTTGCGGGAACAGGTGGAAGCGGGGGCCTGCGGCCTCAAGATCCATGAAGATTGGGGATCCACGCCGGCGGTGATCGACAGCTGTTTGCAAGTCTCGGATGAGTACGACGTCCAAACCCTCATCCACACCGATACTTTAAATGAATCGGCTTTTGTGGAAGATACCATCGCCGCCATCAATGGCCGCACCATTCACACCTTCCACACCGAAGGGGCCGGGGGTGGGCATGCCCCCGATATCATTCGCATTGCCTCCGAGCCCAACGTGCTGCCCAGCTCCACCAATCCCACCCGCCCCTTTACCCGCAACACCATCGAAGAGCATCTGGACATGCTGATGGTGTGTCACCACCTGAGCAAGAATGTGCCGGAGGATATTGCTTTTGCCGAAAGCCGCATTCGCCCCCAAACCATTGCCGCCGAAGACATCTTGCATGACATGGGGGTGTTCAGCATCATCTCTTCCGACTCCCAGGCCATGGGCCGGGTGGGGGAGGTGATCATCCGCACTTGGCAGACGGCTCACAAGATGAAGGTGCAGCGGGGGCCTCTGCCGCAGGACAGCAGCCGCAACGACAACTTCCGGGCCAAGCGTTACGTGGCTAAGTACACCATCTGCCCCGCCATCGCCCAAGGACTCAGCCACGTCATCGGGTCGGTGGAGGTGGGAAAACTGGCGGATCTGTGTCTGTGGAAGCCGGCCTTTTTTGGGGTTAAGCCGGAAATTGTCCTGAAGGGGGGCCTGATTGCCTACGCCCAAATGGGGGATCCCAATGCTTCCATTCCGACCCCGCAGCCGGTGTACCCTCGCCCCATGTTCGGCAGCTTTGGCCGCGCCTTGACCGAGACCAGCCTCCTCTTTGTCTCCCAGGCTGCCCTAGACCTGGGGATCCCTGAGAAATTGGGGATCCAGCGCCGGGCCGTAGCGGTGAAAAATTGCCGCGAGATCGGCAAAGCGGATTTGAAACTTAACACCGCCACTCCTCACATTGAGGTGAACCCGGAGACCTATGAAGTGCGGGCCGATGGAGAGCTGCTCACCTGCGAGCCGGCAGAGGTGCTGCCCATGGCACAACGATACTTTCTGTTCTAGTTTTGGGAGGGTTTGAGAGCTCTATTAAGCGTTTGATCGGTAACCCAAGCATGGGCCACCTTGTTCTCCGCCACCTCAGCAAGCGCTTCCACAAGGGAGGGATCCCTGTCCTCAGGGATTTGTCTTTGAGCGTGGAGGCAGGGGAGATCTTCGCCCTGCTGGGGCCGTCGGGCTGCGGCAAGTCCACCACCCTCAATCTCATCGCCGGCCTGCTGGAGCCGGATCCCTTGCCCTATCCGGGGGAAATCTGGCTGGATGGGACCCCCCTCAACCCTCTGCCGCCGGAACGGCGCGGCGTGACTTTGCTGTCCCAACACAGCCGCCTGTTTCCCCACCTGAGCGTGGGGGAGAATGTCGCTTTTGGCCTGAAAATGCGGGGTATTCCCCGGGCAGAGCGGGAGGCTGCCGCCTTGGGCATGTTGGAGCGGGTGCAATTGGCCGGCTTTGCTCAGCGTCGGCCCAGCCAGCTCTCTGGCGGACAAGCGCAGCGGGTGGCCCTGGCGCGGGCTTTGGTGATTCGGCCCAAGGTGCTGCTGTTGGATGAACCTTTATCGGCCCTGGATGCCAACCTGCGCCAAGAGATGCAGGCCCTCATCCTGGAGCTGCAGGCGGAAACAGGGGTGACGACGGTGCTGGTTACCCACGATCAAGCAGAAGCCACAGCCATGGCCCAACGCATCGGCCTGATGTTTGAGGGGCAGCTACACCAGGTGGGATCCCCTGTGGAGTTCTATCAGCAGCCGCGCTCCGAGCGCATTGCCCGCTTTTTTGGCGGGGTCAATTTTTTCGATGCGCAGGCGGAGGGTCACCAACTTCGCCTCAACAACGGGATCCGCTTGAAAAGCGCCGTGCCACTTCAAGGTCAGGTGCGGCTGACGGTGCGTCCGGAACAGGTGCAGGTGCTTCCCCAGCCGCCCGGCTTGGCCGACAATGTTTTCTTGGCCCAGGTGATGGCGGAACGCTTTGCGGGCACCCAGCGACGGCTGACCTTACAAACCCCTTGGGGCAGTCTGCAGGCTTGGGTGGCTCCCCACCAAGTGTTTGCGCCGGGGCAGACGGTGTGGATCCACTTGCCGACAGAGGCTCTGTGGCCTGTGGAGATTGGCGGGGATCCCTCACCCCCGGCCCTTTTCCCAAAGGAGGAGGGGAGAGTTTAAGTTGAATCTGGAACCTGAAAGTTGGATGGGGATGGTGGCAAGGCTATGCAACCCAAAAGCGTTATCTGGAAGCGGCGGCAGGTGTTGGCCGGCCTGGGATCCCTGGGGGCTTGGGTGTTGGGTCAAGGCTCTCCGTTGGCCCAGAATGCCCCCCAGAACATGGTGGATCTGGGATCCTTGAGCTGGGCGGATATTCTGGAGCGGGCGCGGGGCAGCTCTGTCAACTGGGCCATGTGGAGCGGCAGCGAGGCCATCAACGGCTTCGTGGATGGCTGGGTGAAAAGCCAGTTGCAGGAGCGTTATGGCATTCGCTTGAACCGGATCCCGCTCACGGATACCGTTGAAGCAGTCAACAAAGTGATTGGGGAGGTACAGGCCGGGCTGCTCAGCGGCGGCAGCATCGATCTCATCTGGATCAACGGCAACAACTTCCGCACCCTCAAGCAGGGGAATTTGCTCTTCGGCCCTTTTGCTGAGAAATTGCCCAGCTTGCCCTTCTACGATCCCGCCGATATTGCAACGGATTTTGGCCTGCCCACCGAGGGCTATTCTGCACCCTACACCGGCAACTACTTTTTAATGGCCTATGATGCCGAGCGGGTACCCAATCCCCCCCAGAGCTACGCCGAACTGTTGGCTTGGGCAGAGGCCAATCCAGGGCGATTTACCTACGTGGCCCCGCCGGATTTTCATGGCAGCCGCTTTTTGTTGAGCGCCTTCTATGGTGTGACCGGGGGCTATGCCCAGTACAGCGGGCCGGACTTCGATGCCGATCTCTGGTCGCGACAATCCCCTGCCCTGGTGGAATACCTGAGAAAGCTGGATCCCTTCCTGTGGAGACAGGGCCAAACCTACCCGCCCACCTTTGCCCGCCTGGCGGAGCTTTTTGCCAACGGCGAAGTGTGGCTCATCCCCACCTTTATCGATCAGGTGATCTTACGCAAGGGCAACGGCCAATTTCCCCCCAGCACCACCCCCTATGGGATCCCGGGCACCAGCTTGATCGATCCCTCGTTTACAGCCATTCCCATTAATGCGGCCAATCCTTGGGGGGCAATGGTCCTGGCAGAGGTCTTGGCCAGCCCGGAGGGGCAGCTGGAAAAGTTCAAGCCGGAGGTCTGGGGGGATCTGCCGCTCATTGATGTCAGCCGGTTGTCTGCCGACTACCAAACAGCTTTTGCCCAGCTGGAGGCTGCTGCCGGGATCCCCATTCAAGAGGCCATTGCTGGGGCAGTGCCCATCGTGAACTCCGAATACACGGTGCAACTGGAGGCCCTCTGGCAGCAACAAGTCTTGCCGGGATAGGGGTCAGCTAGAAATCGCAGGAGCCCCGCACTGTACCCGTAGGGTCAGTGTCGGGAGGAATGCGGAAGTTATGATAGAACCATGACCCAAGTCCTGA